>CAILKA010000373.1 GCA_903834645.1 uncultured beta proteobacterium | reverse complement strand
TGTTGAAGAAGGCCGCCAGCGCCGGGCCGCCCTCGGCCACGCCCAGCCCCCAGCAGCGGTAGGCGAGGATGGAAGCACCCAGCGATACGTACAGCAGCGCCGCCACCACGCCGAGGCTCCAGTGGATCGGGTGCGTGCCCACGAACTGCTCGCCGGCATAGAAGAGGCTCGAGCCCAGCAGCCCGAAGAGGGTCTGGATCAGCAGCAGGTCGGCCCAGTTCCAGTCGGGGCGGGCCTCGCCGCGCATGTGCGCGGGCGGCCGCGCGAGCAGCCAGCTGTAGAAGGCCCAACCGATGATGGCCGCCAGGATGTAGAGGTCGCCCGGCACGAAGCGCACCAGGCGCAGCGTCTCCCACGAGCCGCGGCTGATGACCAGCAGCACCCCCGTGGCCCCCAGCAGCGCGCCGAGCACCTGGCGCCGTGTGGGGCGTTCGGCATAGAAGAGCGCGCCCACGAGCAGCATCCACACCGGCATGCTCGAGGCCACGAGCGTGGTGTTGATGGGCGTGGAGGTGGTCAGCGCCAGGTACTGCATCGAGTTGAAGAGGCCCACGCCAAGCACGCCGATGGCCAGCAGGTAAGGCCAGCGCTCGGAGATGCGCGACCACGGCGTGAGCGCGCGCCAGGCCAGTGGCAGCAGGATGAGGGCCGCCAGGATCCAGCGCAGCAGGTTCAGCGTCATCGGCGGCACCTGGCCCGCCATCAGGCGACCGACCACGGCGTTGCCGGCCCACAGCAGCGGGGGCATCGTGAGCATCAGGGCCAGGCGCGGGGTGAGCGACACGGGCCGCATGGTGCCACGCGGCGGGCCGGGTTGCCTTTGGCGTACCCTATGGGTGTCGGCCGCACAGGCCACGCGCTGCGCCCACCGCTGGCCGGACCGCACCGTGCCTGCCGCCACCGGACATCCCGTCACCCGAATCCGAGGACTCTCGACCATGCCCCGCGCCATCCAGATCACCGCCTTCGGCGGGCCCGAGCAGATGCAACTCGTCGACGTGCCCGTGGGCGATCCCGGCCCCGGCCAGATCCGCATCCGCCACCATGCCTGCGGGCTGAACTTCATCGATGTCTACCAGCGCACGGGCCTGTACCCCAACGCGCTGCCGCTCACGCTGGGCATGGAAGGCGCCGGCGTGGTGGAGGCGGTGGGCGAGGGTGTCACGCACCTGAAGGTGGGCGACCGCGCCGCCTACGCGAGCAACCCGCCGGGCAGCTACAGCGAGGCGCGCGTGATGCCCGCCACGCAGGTGTGCCGCCTGCCCGACGACATCGGCTTCGACACCGGTGCGGCCATGATGCTCAAGGGGCTGACGGCGCAGTACCTGCTGCGGCGCAGCCGCCCGGTGGAAGGCCTCGAGCCGGGCGACTTCGTGCTCTTTCACGCCGCCGCCGGCGGCGTGGGCCTGATCGCCTGCCAGTGGGCCAAGGCGCTCGGGCTCCAGCTCATCGGCACTGCCGGCGGCGAGGCCAAGTGCCGGCTGGCGCTGGAGCACGGCGCCGCGCACGCGATCGACTACACGAAGGAGGACTTCGTGGCGCGCGTGAAGGCCATCACCGGCGGCAAGGGCGTGAAGGTGGTCTACGACTCGATCGGCAAGGACACCTTCGAAAAGAGCCTGGACTGCTTGCGGCCCTTCGGCCTGATGGTGAGCTTCGGCAACGCCTCCGGGCCCGTGGCGCCGTTTGCGCCCGGCATCCTCGGGCCCAAGGGGTCGCTGTACGTCACGCGGCAGACGCTCTTCACGCACATCGCCACGCGCGAGTCGTGCCAGCAGATGGCCGACGACCTGTTTGCCGTGGTGCAAGGCGGGCAGGTGAAGATCCGCATCGACCAGCGCTTCCCGCTCGAGCAGGTGGCGCAGGCGCACCGTGATCTGGAGTCGCGCCGCACCACGGGTTGCACGGTGCTGATGCCCTGAGCGGGCGGGGCGCCCGGATGAAGGTCTGCATCGTCGGCGCCGGCGCGATCGGCGGGCTGATCGGCACGCGCCTGGCCGCCGCCGGCGCGGCCGAGGTGTGTGCACTGGCGCGCGGCGCGACGCTCGCGGCGCTGCGCACGCACGGCTGGCGGCTGGAGGGCCCCACCGG
>CAILKA010000372.1 GCA_903834645.1 uncultured beta proteobacterium | reverse complement strand
CTTGCCGTCGAGAGCCGTGTGAACCTGCGCGCGCTCAACACCTTTGGCCTGCCCGCCGTGGCGGGGCACCTCGTGCGGGTGCGCAGCGCCGCAGACGTGCGCCGCGTCGTCGACGACCCCGCATGGGGCCTGGGGCCCAAGTTCATCCTGGGCGGGGGCAGCAACGTCGTCCTCACGCGCGACCCGCCAGGCCTCGTGCTGAAGGTGGAGGTGGCGGGCCGCCGCGTGGTGGAGGCGCGCGACGATGCCTGGATCGTGGAGTTCGGCGCCGGGGAGAGCTGGCACGAGGCAGTGGCGTGGGCCCTCGAGCAGGGCTGCCCGGGCCTGGAGAACCTCGCGCTGATCCCCGGCAGCGTCGGGGCGGCGCCGGTGCAGAACATTGGCGCCTACGGGGTGGAACTGGCCGACCGCTTCGATTCGCTCGACGCGGTGGACCTGGTCACAGGCCGCACCGTGACGCTCACGCGGCAGGCCTGCCACTTCGGCTACCGCGACAGCGTCTTCAAGCAGCACCTGGCCGGCAAGAGCGTGATCACGCACGTGCGGCTGCGCCTGCCGCGCCCGTGGCAGCCGGTGCTCGGCTACCTCGACCTGCAGCGGCGCATCGACGAGACGGGCCTGACCGAGCCCGATGCGCACACGGTCTTCGAGTGGGTGTGCGCCATCCGCCGCGCCAAGCTGCCCGACCCGGCGCGCATCGGCAACGTGGGCAGCTTCTTCAAGAACCCGGTGGTGAGCGCCGAGCAGTGCCGCGACATCATCGATCTCAATCCCGAGCTCGTGCACTACCCGATGCCCGATGGCAGCGTGAAGCTCGCTGCTGGCTGGCTCATCGACGCCTGCGGCTGGAAAGGCAAGGGTGTGGGCGGGGCGGCCGTCTACGAGAAGCAGGCGCTCGTGCTCGTCAACCGCGGCGCGGCCACTGGGGGCGAGGTGGTGACGCTCGCGCGCGCGATCCAGGAGAGCGTCTACGGGCGCTTCGGCATCCGCCTGGAGCCCGAGCCGGTGGTGGTCTGACAGGGGTCGCGTTCAGTCCATGTCCAGTGGCGGGCGCCAGTCGTGCTCGGGAACGGTACGCCACCGGCCGAGCCCTGCACCGATCGCCAGCCCGACTGCGGCGATGCCGGCCACGATGGCGTAGGCGGGCCAGAAGCCCCCATCGAAAGCCCCGAACAGGCTCGCGCGAAAGGCCTGCACCACCCAGGTCAGCGGAAGGTAGGGGTGCACGGCCTGGAAGGCCTCGTCGCTGAGCTGGATGGGCAGCAGCGCCCCGGCAGCCGAGACCTGCACGATGAGCAGCAGCACGGCCACGACCTTGCCGATATCCCCCAGCAGCCGCACGAGCGCCCACACCAGCGCCAGGAACGCCACCGAGGTGGTAGCCAGCAGCAGCGAGAACAGGCCCATCTGCGGCAGCGGCACGCGCAGTAGCCAGGCGAGCATGACGAGCATCACCAGGGCCTGCATCAGCACCACCGACAGCGGCAGCGCCAGCTTGCCCACCGCCAACGCGAGCCGTGGATGGTGCGCCAGTGGCTGCGGGATGCGGCGCAGGTGCACGATGAAGGCCACCATCACCGCCCCCACCCACAGCGCCAGCGGCACGAAGTTGGGCGTGAGCGCGCTGCCCTGGTTGGGCACCGGGGCCACCACCTCGACCACGGGCTCCACCGACTGCGCCAGCCCTTGCGCGCTGCCTTCGGGGCGGTCCACCTCCTGTGGCAGCGCGCGCCGCACCAGCTCCAGCCCCGTCTCGAGCCGACCGGCGCCATCACCCAGCCGCACCAGCCCCGTCTGCAGCGACTGCGTGCCGCCCCCGAACTGCTGCAGCCCCGCCAGCAGCGTGTCGTGGCCGCGTACCAGCTCGCGTGCGCCTTCGCCCAGACTATCCACCCGCGCATCCTCGGGCAGCCGTCCGGTCAGCGCCGAAACAGCCTGCCCGGCACGCTGCGAGCCGTCGGCAAGGGCGCCCACACCCTCCTGGAGCCGTACCGCACCCTGCAGCAGCCGCGCCTGCCCGGCAAGCGCGCGATCGAGCCCGGAACCGAGCAGCTGCGCGCCTTGCGTGATCGGAGCCAGCCCCTCGACCAACCGGCCGCCGAAGAGTGGCACCTCGTCGGCCGTCACGCGGAACTGGCCCAGGCCGCCTTCGAGCTGGCGCGTGCCGTCCAGCAGGCTCTCCAGCCCACGCAGCAGCTCGCGCTGCCCCTCGACCTGGGCTTGCAGCCCCAGGCGCAGGGCGGCCAGCTCAGACTCCGGCGGGCGCCTGGCCTCCAGGGCGCGCAGCGAAGACCCGACCTGCCGCACACCGCCTCCCAGCTGTTGCGTGCCCTCGGCCAGCTGGGCTGCACCGGCGCGCAGGCGGCCTGCCGCGTCGAGCGCGCTCGCGCTGTTGCCCGTGAGCTGCACGCTGCCTTCGCGTGCGCGCATCAGCCCGGTGTGCAGCTCGTCGGCGCCGCGGTGCAGCTCGGACAGTGCCGCCTTCAGGTCCTCGAGCGTGCGCTGCGAGCCGCTCGCGCGCGACAGGACCAGATCCCAGCGCGCCTCGGCAAGCATCGTGTTGACGCGTCGCGCCACCTCGGGCGCGAAGCGGCGCGCGAACTCCGCGCTTGCGAAGTTGTTGCCCTCGCTCGTGTAGATCGTCAGCTTGGCCGCGCCCGGCTGCTCGCCGGGCAGGGCGCTGCGGCTGAAGTCGGCGGGGATCTCGAGCACGAAGGCGAGCCGGCCCGTTCGCACGTCGTGCCGGGCCTGCGCCGGGTCGCCGTAGCGGCGGTAGGCGAACTGCCCGTGCTGTTCGATCTGGCCGAGCACCTGGCGGCCCAGGTTCAGCTCGCGGTCACGGTAGCGCACGCCTTCGTCCAGGGTCACGAGCCCGGCGGGCAGCTCGCGCGTGTGCGAGGCCGGATCCCACATCGCGTAGAGGTAGATCCAGGCGTACAGCGCCGGCACCAGGATGAGACCTGCGCACGCGAGCGCGAGCTTGCGGTGCGCGCGCAGCAGCTTCAACTCCCAGCTGACGACTTCGGCTACCGATGGCCAGAAGCCCATGTGCGCGTCCCTCTTCGCGAACCTGCCTACCCTGAGCGGTCATTGTGAGCGGTCACGCGAGCCCGGTGCGGCCAGACACCGATTCCGATCGGCCCATGTCGGTGCGGCTGAGCCGCCTCAAGGTCTCCTCGAATACAGGCCGGCTGGGTCACCTGCCGCTGCCGGTGCGGCCACCCGCGGCGGCGCGTTCGCCGGGTTCGCCCGTATCCCCCAGCCCGCCCAGCACGCTCTCGGTGTGCTCGCCCAGCCGGGGCGCCGGGGTGCGCAGCCGCCCCGGCGTGGCCGAGAGCTTGGGCACGATGCCCGGCACCTTCAGCGCACGCCCTTGTGCATCCTGGGTCTGCACGATCATCTCGCGCGCCTGGAACTGCGGATCCTGCGCGATGTCGGCCACCGTGTAGATGCGTCCCACCGGAACGCCTGCGGCTTCGAGCGTGGCGATCACCTCCTCGATCGGGTGTTCGCCCGTCCATGCCCCGATGGCCGCGTCGATCTCGGCCACCCGGGCCACGCGCCCGTCGTTGCGCGCCAGGCCGGGGTCGTCGGCCAGGTCGGCGCGGCCGATCGCCTTCATGAGCCGCTTGAAGATGCTGTCGCCGTTGCCGGCCACGAGCACCCAGGCGTCACCCTCGCAGCGGTAGGCGTTGCTAGGGGCGATGCCGGGCAACGCACTGCCGGCTGCGCCGCGCACGGCGCCGAAGGCATCGTATTCGGGCAGCAGGCTCTCCATCACGTTGAAGACGCTCTCGTAGAGGGCCACATCCACGACCTGGCCGAGCCCGCCGTTGACTTCGCGGTGGCGCAGCGCCAGCAGCACACCGATCACGCCGTGCAGCGCGGCCAGCGTGTCACCGATCGAGACCCCCACGCGCACGGGCACCCGGCCCGGCTCGCCGGTGAGGTGACGCAGGCCCCCCATCGCCTCGCCGAGCACGCCGAAGCCCGGCTTGCTGCGGTAGGGCCCTGTCTGCCCGAAGCCCGAGATGCGCAGCATCACCAGGCCCGGGTTCAGCGCGTGCAGCGCCTCCCAGCCCAGGCCCCAGGCCTCGAGCGTGCCGGGCTTGAAGTTTTCGATCAGCACGTCGGCCTGCGCCACGAGGGCGCGCACCGCTTCCTGCCCCTCGGGCGTGCGCAGGTCCAGCGCCACCGAGCGCTTGTTGCGCGACTGCACCTCCCACCACACCGACGTGCCCTCGCGCAGCAGGCGCCAGGTGCGCAGGGGGTCGCCGCCCTCCAGGGGCTCGACCTTGATCACGTCGGCGCCGAAGTCGGCGAGCGTCTTGCCCGCGAAGGGGCCGGCGATGAGCTGTCCGAGCTCGATCACGCGCACGCCTTGCAGGGCGTCTGTCGGGGGGGTGGGGGTCATGGGTGGGGTACGGAAGCTGCGCCAGGCCCGAAGTGTCGGCCCATGCAGGTTCGGCGGCGCGGCAGGTGCGCGGCCCGGATCGGACTGCTGCATGATCATGGCTCGACGACGCCCCGTCGTGCAGAGGCTGCGATGACCGACCGCCCCCACCACGCCCACTGGCCGGCGCGCCTGCCGCGCGCGCTCGAGCTGCCTGACACCACGCTGTGGTTCAACCCTGAGGTGGCGGCCACGCGCTACCCGGACAAGCCTGCCTACCTCTACCTAGGCCGTGCGCTGACCTGGCGCGAGCTCCACGCGCAGGCACTCGCACTCGCGGGCTGGCTGCAGGCGCAGGGCGTGCGCAAGGGCGACCGTGTGCCGGTGTTCCTGCAGAACTGCCCGCAGTACGTCGTGGCCGTGCATGCCATCTTGCGCGCCGATGCGGTGGTGGTGCCGGTCAACCCGATGAACCGTGCCGACGAGTTCGGCCACTACATCGTCGACCCCGGCGCGCGGGTGGTGATCACATCGGCCGATCTCGCCGGCATCGTCGCGCAGGCCGATGCCGCGCTGCCGCCGGCGCAGCGCCTGCAGCGCGTGCTGGTCACGCGCTATGCCGATGCGATGCCCGATGAGGTCGACCCCGCCGAAGCCCCGGCCGCACCGATCCTCGAGTGGTTGCGCGCGGACCCGCCGCTTCCCCTTGAACCGGCCACGCCGGGCTCCTCCTCGGCACCCGCGCCTGATCCGCGCTTCGTGCGCTGGCAGGGGGCGCTGGCGGCCGGCCTGCAGCCCGGGCCGCACGAGGCCCACCCCGACGACCTCGCGCTGCTGCCCTACACCTCGGGCACCACGGGGCTGCCCAAGGGCTGCCTGCACACCCACCGCACGCTGATGCCCAACGTGGTGGGCGGTGCGCTGTGGGGGCATGCGGGCGCCGAGAGCGTGAGCCTGGGCGTGGTGCCGATGTTCCACATCACGGGCTTCATGTACGGCGTGCTCGCGCCGGCCTGGAGCGGCATGACGGTGGTGATCCTGCCCCGCTGGGACCGCGAGCTCGCCGGGCGCGTCATCTCGCGCCACCGCGTGACGCACTGGACCTGCATCCCGACGATGATCATCGACCTGTTCGGCAGCCCCAACTGGCGCAACTTCGACCTCTCGAGCCTGAGCTACCTCTCGGGTGGCGGCGCGGCCATGCCGCAGGCCGTGGCCGAGCGGCTGCAGCAGGAGTTCGGGCTGACCTTCGCCGAGGGCTACGGCCTGACCGAGACGGCGGCACCCAGCCACGCCAATCCGCCCGAGCGCGCCAAGCTGCAGTGCCTGGGCATGCCGATCTTCGGCGTGGACTCGCGCGTGGTCGATCCCGAGACACTGAAGGAGCTGCCACCGGGCGAGGTGGGCGAGATCGTCACGCGCGGGCCGATGGTGTTCCAGGGCTACTGGGGCCATCCCGAGGCCACCGCGGCGGCCTTCATCGAGCTTGGCGGGCAGCGCTTCTTCCGGACCGGTGACCTGGGCCGCATGGACGAGGAGGGCTACTTCTACATCACCGATCGCCTCAAGCGCATGATCAACGCCAGCGGCTTCAAGGTCTGGCCCAGCGAGGTGGAGCTGCTGCTCTTCAAGTGCCCGCTGGTGCAGGAGGCCTGCGTGATCTCCGCCCCGGACGGCTACCGCGGCGAGACGGTGAAGGCGATGGTGGTGCTGCGCGCCGAGGCGCGAGGCTCGGCACGCCCCGAGGACGTGATTGAGTGGGCGCGCGCGCACATGGCGGCCTACAAGGTGCCACGCCTGGTGGAGTTCGTCGAATCGCTGCCCAAGAGCGGCTCGGGCAAGGTGATGTGGCGGCTGCTGCAGGAGCAGGAGGCGGCGCGTGCCCGGTAGCTCCTGGCAGCAGGCGACCAGGTGGCTGCTGGCGGCGTTGCTGGCAGCGGCGCTGGCCGGATGCGCGAGCCCGCCTGCCCCTCCGGGCGAAGGTGAGCGCGAAGGCGCCAGCGGCGCCGCGCCCGCTGCGCCTACCGCGGGGCCGGCGCCTTCCCGGCATGCAGACACCCTTGTGCTCGGTGCCGGGAGCGTGTCCGCCGAGTGGCACCTTCCTCCTCCTTCGGCCGGGGCGCCGAGCGGGCTCGTCACGCTGCAGCACGGCTTCATGCGCCAGTGTCACCACCTGCGGGGCACGGCCATGGCGATGGCGCGGGCGGGGCTGGCCACGCTGTGCCTGAACACCTCGGTGGCCGGTGGCAACCCCGAGCTTGCGCGCAGCCTGGCCGATGCGTTGGCGGCCGGGCAGCTCAGGTTGCCCGAGCGCGGCGAGCTGCCTGCGCGCGTCGTCGTGGCCGGCTTCTCGGCCGGCGCGCACTTCGCCGTGGTGCTGGGCGCGCGCCTGGCCGAGGTGGCGCCAGCGCGCCTGGCCGGCGCCGTGCTGCTTGACCCCGTCGCCGGCCGCGCCTTCAAGCCTGCGCTGGAGCGGCTCTCCGCGCGCGGCGAGCGCCCGGTGCTGTCGCTGGCGGCGAAGTCCGACGGCTGCAATGCGCGCCACAACGCGCACCCGGCGCTGCGGCGCATGGCCGAGGCGGCGCGCGCGGCCGGGCGCGAGGACTTCGCCGGCGTCGTCTTCGGCGCGCGCTCCACGCACATGGACGCCGAAGGCGAGGACACGGACTGGCTTGCCTTCATGGCCTGCGGGCGGCTGTGGCCCGACGCGGCGATCGTCTCGGCGCTGCGCAGCCTGGCCGCAACCTGGGCCAGCGACCTGGTCCAGGGGCGCCGCAGCGGGCCGGCCTGGCCCGGTGGGGCTATGCTGCAGGGCTGGCTGGGAAGCGCGACGGTGCAGCTGCTGCGCTGACCGGCCCCTGCCGAAGCCGGGCTCGCCTGGCGCGCCGGGCGCACGAGCTCGACGTGCGCCTCCCCGCTTGCCTGCCCACCCCCCATGCCGCTCATCGTCTACTCCCACGCCAACAGCTTTTCCGCGTCGACCTACGGCGTGCTCTTCCGGTCGCTGCGCGCGCGGGGCTACACCGTGAAGGCGCTGGAGCGATTCGGGCACGACCCGCGCTACCCGGTGACGAGCAACTGGCGCCACCTCGTCCAGCAACTCGCCGACTTCGCCGCGCCGCACGCCGCCGCCCACCCTGGCCCCGTCGTGCTGGCGGGCCACTCCCTGGGCGGCTTCCTGAGCGTGATGTGCGCGGCACGCCACCCCGAACTCGGCGGGCGCCCCGTGGACAGCCTGCTGCTGCTCGACTCGCCCCTGCTCGGAGGCTGGCGCGCGCGCACGCTGGAGGTGATGAAGCTCACGCAGCTCGTGGGGTCGGTCTCGCCCGGCCGCATCAGCCGCAAGCGCCGCGAGCACTGGCCCGACCTGGAGGCCGTGCGTGAGCACTTCCGCCACAAGCGCGCCTTCGCGCGCTGGCACCCCGCTGTGCTGGAGGACTACGTGCAGCACGGCACCGTCGAGCAGCCCGGGCCCGACGGGCGCGTGCGGCGTGAGCTGGCCTTCGACCGCGAGGTGGAGACGGCGATCTACAACACGCTGCCGCACAACCTCGACCGGCTGCTCAAGCGCCACCCGCTGCGCTGCCCGGCGGGCTTCATCGGCGCGGCCGACTCGCAGGAGCTGCGCCAGGTGGGCCTGTCGATGACCCGCAAGGTGGTCGGCACGGACGATCCCGAGCGGCTGCGGATCGTCGAGGGCAGCCACCTCTTCCCCATGGAGCGGCCGCAGGAGACGGCCGCCGAGATGGACTCGATGATCCGCCGCCTGCTGGCCGCCTGAGGGCTGGCGGCGCCCGGGCACGGGCGCGCGCCGGGCGCTGGGGTCAGCGCGTGGCTGGCCGGGGCGGCTCGGCCGGGACGCGGGCCCGCTTCGGGCCGAGCTGCTGCCAAAGAAACGCGAACTCGAGGGCCAGCAGGTCGGCGCGCTGCGCGTTGTCGGCCGCGCCGCCGTGGCCGCCTTCCATGTTCTCGTAGTACAGCGCCGCATGCCCCTGCTCGAGCATGCGCGCGGCCATCTTGCGCGCATGGCCCGGGTGCACGCGGTCGTCTCGCGTGCTCGTGGTGAAGAGCACCGTGGGCAGTTTCGTGCCCGCGCGCACGTTCTGGTAGGGGCTGTAGCGCGAGATGAAGGCCCAGTCCTCGGGCTTGTCGGGGTTGCCGTACTCGGCCATCCAGCTCGCGCCGGCCAGCAGCCGGTGGTAGCGCTGCATGTCCAGCAGCGGCACCGAGCACACCACGGCGCCGAAGAGCTCGGGGCGCTGCAGCATCACCGCGCCCACCAGCAGCCCGCCGTTGCTGCCGCCCTGGATGCCCAGCCGGTGCGGGCTCGTGATGCGCCGCGCGATCAGGTCCTCGGCCACGGCCGCGAAGTCGTCGTAGCTCTTCTGCTTGTTCTCGCGCAGCGCAGCCTGGTGCCAGCCCGGTCCGTACTCGCCGCCGCCGCGGATGTTGGCCACCACCAGCACGCCGCCGCGGGCATACCAGGCGGTGCCGAAGCCGGCCGAATACCACGGCAGTTGCGGCACGCGAAAGCCCCCGTAGCCGTAGAGCAGCGTCGGATTCTCGCCGTCGGCGCGCGCTCCGCGTGGCCAGACCACGAAGTAGGGCACGCGCGTGCCGTCCTTCGAGGTGGCGAAGAGCTGCTCCACGCGCATGCCCTCGGCGTCGAAGAAGGCCGGCCGCGCCTTCAGCGGCTCGCGCATGTCGCTGCCCGCGCGGCCCAGCGCGAGCGAGTCGGGGGTGAGGAAATCGGTGTAGCTCAGCAGGTAGGCTTCCTGCAGCGGGTCATCGGCCAGCAGCGGGTCGTGCAGAGGCGACACCGAGAGGGTCCCGGGAGAGGGCGTGCGCACCTCGCGCCTTGTCCAGCGCCCGTCGTGCAGGCGCTGCTCCTCGAGCTTGCCGGTCACGTCATCGAGCACCGACAGCAGCACGGTCGTGCGTGTGGTCGACCAGCCGCGCAGCGAGCGCGTGGGCGTGGGCGTGAAAAGGGCTGTCCAGTCGAGCGCGTCGAGCTTG
Organism: uncultured beta proteobacterium; assembly: GCA_903834645.1. Classification (GTDB taxonomy): domain Bacteria; phylum Pseudomonadota; class Gammaproteobacteria; order Burkholderiales; family Burkholderiaceae_C; genus Rubrivivax. The sequence continues at coordinate 25,331 of CAILKA010000372.1, read as the reverse complement.
CCGGCGCGCACCGCGGCGAGGTAATCCCCGGCGGGAGCCGCCAGCAGCGTGCCCGCGGGCCAGGTGCGCCCGCCTGCGGTCCAGTGGCTCTTCAGGTCCATCACCACATGGGTGCGCCAGAAGGCCAGCCGCGCATCAGCGGGCTTGGCCAGCGGCAGGCGGCGCTCGCCATCGAGCAGCACCATTTCGCTGCGCCAGAAGTCCACCGAGCGGCCGAAGCCCGTGCGCTCGAAGCCCGGGGTGCGGTCCACCCAGGCCCAGGCCGAGACGTCGCGGGGCTGGCCCTCGAACACGGTCTGTGCGTCCCGCAGCGGCTGGCCGCGCTTCCAGCGCTTGATCACGCGTGGGTAGCCGGAGTCGGTCATCGAGCCTGCACCGAAGTCGGTGGCGACGAAGGCGGTGTCGGCGTCGATCCAGGTGAAGGCCGACTTTGCCTCGGGCAGGTTGAAGCCGCCGCTGACGAAGGCCCTGTCGACGACATCGAACTCGCGCAGGACCTTTGCGTCGGCCCCGCCGCGCGACAGGCTGATCATGCAGCGCCGGTACTCCGGGCCCAGGCAGTTCGCTCCGCCCCACACCCAGTTCTCGCCCTCCGCGCGCGCTAAGGCATCCAGGTCGAGCACCGTCTCCCAGCGCGGCTCAGGCTGGCGGTACTCGTTGAGGGTGGCGCGGCGCAGCAGGCCGCGGGGGTGGGTCGCGTCCTGCCAGAAATTGTAGAACCAGGTACCCCGCCTCACCACCGAGGGGATGCGCGCGCGCGAGTCGAGGATCGCGCGCAGCGCATCGCGCGTGCCGGCGAATTCCGGCCAGGCCTGGAGCCGCTCACGGGTCGCGCCGTTGCGCTCGCGGGCCCACGCAAGCGCGCGCTCGCCCTGCACGTCCTCCAGCCAGAGCCAGGGGTCTTCCGCTGCCGGCGCCATGGGGGCTGAGTTCGAGGCGGCATTCGACGCCACGGCGGGGGCCGCGAGGGAGCGATCGGGGGCAGGGGCGGCGCCGGCTGCGTCGGGCTGGAACATGGCGAGGGCGGCGACCAGAAGGGCGAGTGGAAGCGACATGGCCGCATCATAGGCGGCGTCAATCGGGGCATTAGCCTGCGACGAATGGGCGCGCGGCGGAGGCGGCTGGCATCATCCGGGGCGGATCGCCCCGGCCAGTGGGGGCACGAAAAAGACGAACAGGGAGACGTCGCATGGACGCCAACGTGGAGCTTTCGGCCAATCCGCTGCTGCAGCCTTGGGATACCCCGCACGGCCTGCCCCCCTTCGAGCACCTCGACGCTGCGCACTTCCCCCCGGCCTTCGAGGCCGCCATGCGCACGCACCGCATCGAGTTGGAGGCCGTCGCGACCGACCCGGAACTGCCGACCTTCGACAACACGGTGGCCGCCATCGACCGCAGTGGGCGGCTGCTGGCGCGCATCGAGCATGCCTTCTACGCACTGACCGGCTCGGCCACGTCGCCTGCCATCCGGGCCGTTCAGCGCCAGATGGCTGCCCCGCTCTCCGCGCACGCGAGCGCCGTCTACATGGACCAGGCGCTGTTCCAGCGTCTGGATGGGCTACACGCCCAGCGCGACGCGCTCGGTCTGGAGCCCGAGCCCCGCAGGCTGCTGGAGCGCCTGCACCTGGACTTCGTGCGCGCTGGCGCACGCCTGGCGCCCGAGGCCCGGACGCGCTATGCGAAGGTCATGGAACGGCTGGCGCAGCTCACGACGCAATTCGGGCAGAACGTGCTGGCCGACGAGGCAGGCTTCCAGCTCGTGCTGCACGACGAGGCCGAGCTGGCCGGGCTGCCGGGCTTCGTGCGCGCGGCCGCGCGGCAGGCTGCCATCGATCGCGGGCTGCCCGAGGGCCATGTGATCACGCTCAGCCGCTCGCTGATCGTGCCCTTCCTGACCTACTCCGAGCGCCGCGACCTGCGCGAGCAGGCCTGGCGCGCCTGGGTGAGCCGGGGCGAGCACGACGGCGCGCAGGACAACCGCGGCGTGATCCGCGAGATCCTGACGTTGCGCGCCGAGCAGGCCCGGCTGCAGGGCCATGCCTGCTATGCCGACCATGCGCTGGCCGACACGATGGCCGGCACGCGCGTGGCGGTGGGCCAGTTGCTCGACGAGGTCTGGCCGCGTGCGCTGGAAGCGGTGGCGCGCGAGGCGGGGATGCTGCGCGAGGCGATGACCGATGCGGGCGCGGGCAGCGCCGACGGCACCATCGAGCCCTGGGACTGGCGCTATTGGGCCGAGCACGTGCGCGCGACGCGTTTTGCCGTGGACGACTCGGAGGTCAAGCCCTACTTCCGGCTCGAGCAGGTGGTGGAGGCGGCCTTCGATTGCGCGCAGCGCCTGTTCGGGCTGCGCTTCACCCCCCGCGCGGACCTGCCGGTCTACCACCCCGACGTGCGCGCCTACGAGGTGCACGATGCGCAAGATGCGCCCGTGGGCATCTTCCTCCAGGACAACTACGCCCGCCCCACCAAGCGCAGCGGCGCGTGGATGAGCTCGCTGCGCTGGCAGAACCGCAACGCTCCGGGCTCGGCCGGTGGGGCGGAGCTGCCGGTCATCATGAACAACAACAATTTCGCCAAGGGCGCGCCGGGCGAGCCCACGCTGTTGTCGATGGACGACGTGCGCACGCTCTTCCACGAGTTCGGCCACGGGCTGCACGGGCTGCTGAGCCAGGTCACGTACCGGCGGCTGTCGGGCACGCAGGTGCTGCGCGATTTCGTCGAGCTGCCCTCGCAGCTGTTCGAGCACTGGGCCCAGGAGACCGAGGTGCTCAAGCGCCACGCGCGCCACTGGCAGACGGGCGAGCCCATTCCGGACAACCTGATCGCCCGGCTGCGCCGCGCGCAGCGCTTCGGCCAGGGCTACGAGACCGTGCGCTACACCGCCAGCGCCCTCGTGGACATGGCGGTGCACAGCCTGAGCGAGCCGCCTGACGATGTGTGCGCCTTCGAGGCCGAGACGCTCGCGCGGCTGGGCCTGCCCCACGGCGTGGGCCTGAACCACCGGCTCGTGCACTTCCAGCACCTCTTCGCCGGTTCCTCGTACGCCGCGGGCTACTACGTGTACCTGTGGGCCGAGGTGCTCGACGCCGACGCCTACGGTGCCTTCGTCGAGGCCGGCAACCCCTTCGACGGGCGGGTGGCCGAGTCGCTGCGGCGCTTCATCTACGGCAGCGGCAACACCTTGGAGCCCGGCCTGGCCTTTGCCTCCTTCCGCGGCCGCGCGCCGCAGGTGGAGCCGATGCTCCGGAAGAAGGGGCTGCTGCCAGCCACGGCCCCGGTCGGCGCGCAGGCCTGAGCCGATGGCCCCGCGGCCCGGTGCGCAGCGCGGGGACGATCCGGGTCTGGTGCGCGCGCCCGTGGCCGGCCGCGTGCTCGAGCCGCTCGTGGGAGCCGGCGTCCAGGTGGCTGCGGGCGCGGTGCTGCTCGTGCTCGAGTCGATGAAGATGGAGGTGCCGGTGACGGCGCCCGTCGCGGGCACGCTGCAAGCCTGGCAGGTGGCCGAGGGAGAGGCCGTGGAGGCGGGCGACGTGCTGGGTCACATCCAGTGCGCAGACTCTGTCGCTCAGCCTTCAGCGTCGCCGCCGGACGCCCCACCGGGCCAGCCGGCATCGAACCGCACCGACTCCAGCCGCCATGGCGATTCCAGCCAGCCCGGCGCGAGCAGCGCCCTCGATGCGCTGCTGGCGCGCCGCGCGCTCCTGGAGAACGCAGCGCGCCCGCAGGCCCTGGCGCGGCGTCACGCCACGGGCCTGCGCAGCGTGCGCGAGAACCTGGCCGACCTGCTCGACCCTGGCAGCTTCAGCGAGTACGGAGCCTTTGCGGTGGCTGCGCAGCGCAGCCGTCGGGCCGAGGCCGAGCTGCAGCGCGAGACGCCTGCCGACGGGCTCGTCACCGGCATCGGTTCCGTGCAAGGCCGGCCCTGCGCGGTGATGGCCTATGACTACACGGTGCTGGCCGGCACGCAGGGCGTGTGGAACCACGCCAAGGCCGACCGGCTGCTCGAGCTCGTGCAGCGCCAGCGCCTGCCGCTGGTGCTCTTTGCCGAAGGCGGAGGCGGGCGCCCGGGTGATGTCGACTGGCACGGCGTGGCCGGGCTCGACTGCACGACCTTCGCACGCCTGGCGGCGCTGTCGGGGCAGGTGCCGCTGGTGGGCATCGTCGCGGGCCGCTGCTTCGCCGGCAACGCGGCGCTGCTGGGCTGCTGCGATCTCGTCATCGCGGTGGAGGGCGCAAGCATCGGCCTGGGCGGGCCGGCCATGATCGAGGGCGGTGGCCTGGGCCGTGTGGCCGCCGAGGACGTGGGGCCCGTGGACGTGCTCGCGCGTGCCGGCGTCATCGATGTGCGCGTGCCCGACGAGGGGCAGGCGGTGCGCGTGGCACGCCAGTGGCTGGCGCTCACCGGCGGCCCCGCGAGTGCCGGGCCCCCGGGCGGCGATCCGCAGCGCCTGCGCGAGGCCGTGCCGGCGAGCCGTCGTGCCCCGATCGATCCGTACCCGATCCTGCACACGGTGGCCGACGCCGGCTCGCTGCTGGAGCTGCGCGCCGACTTCGGCCCTGGCCTCGTGACCGCCGCCGCGCGCCTGGAGGGGCGCCCCGTGATGCTGGTGGCGAGCCATCCGCGCCACCTTGGCGGAGCGCTCGATGCGCCGGCCTGCGACAAGCTCGCGCGCACGCTGCAGCTGGCCGATGCCTGCGGCTGGCCGATCATCACCTTCGTGGATACGCCCGGCTTCATGGTCGGGCCCGCCAGCGAGGCCACCGGCATGGTGCGCAAGGCCGCACGCGTGTTCGTGGCCGCGGCCGCCTTGCGCGTGCCGGTGCTGAGCGTGATGCTGCGACGCGGCTACGGCCTGGGGGCGATGGCTCTGGCCGCGGGCCACTTCCACGCGCCGCTGGCCACCTGCGCCTGGCCCGGCGGCGAGTTCGGGCCGATGGGCATCGAGGGTGCGGTGAGGCTGGGCTTTCGCAAGGAGCTCGAGGCGGTGCAGGGTGCCGAGCGCGAGGCGCTGTTCCAGCGCCTGGTGGACGAGTCGCTGGCGCGTGGCCAGGCGCTGAACATGGCCAGCCACCTCGAAATCGATGACGTGATCGACCCCGCCCAGACGCGCCCGTGGCTGCTGCGCCACCTGCGTACGCTCGACGGCCGCACGCTTCCTCCGCGCCGCGCCTTCATCGACCCTCTCTGAGTTGCGCTAACCTCCCGGCCAACTTTGACCTGGCCGCACGGAGTGCCCACCATGTTCGACACCGCCATCGCCGGCAGCCTGCCCAAGCCCGCCTGGCTCGCCGAGACCCGCAAGCTCTGGCCGCAGTGGCGCGCCGAGGGCGAGGAGCTCGCGCGTGTCAAGCGCGACGCCACGCTGCTGTGGATCAAGATGCAGGAAGACGCCGGGCTGGACGTGATCGGCGACGGCGAGCAGTCGCGCCAGCACTTCGTGCACGGATTCCTCGAGCAGGTCGAGGGCATCGACTTCGCCAACAAGGTCGAGATGGGCATCCGCAACGACCGCTACAAGGCCATGGTGCCGCAGGTGGTGGCACCGCTGCGCCTGAAGGGCCGCGTGCACGCCACCGAGGCGCAGCTGCTGCGCGCGCACACCACGCGCCGCATCAAGTTCACGCTGCCCGGCCCCATGACGATCGTCGACACCGTGGCCGACCGCTTCTACGGCGACCGCGTGAAGATGGCCTTCGCCTTCGCCGAGCTGCTGAACCAGGAGGCACTGGCGCTGCAGGCCCAGGGCGTGGACATCATCCAGTTCGACGAGCCGGCTTTCAACGTCTACCTCGACGAGGCAGCCGACTGGGGTGTGAAGGCCCTCGAGCGCGCCGCTCAGGGCCTGCACTGCACCACCGCCGTCCACATCTGCTACGGCTACGGCATCCAGGCCAACATCGACTGGAAGGCCACGCTCGGCCAGGAATGGCGCCAGTACGAGAAGGTGTTCCCGGCGCTGGCCGCGAGTTCGATCCAGCAGGTGAGCCTGGAGTGCATCCACTCGCACGTGCCGCCCGACCTGATGGCCCTGCTGGCCGGCAAGGACGTGATGGTGGGCGTGATCGACGTGGCCAGCGAAACCGTGGAGAGCCCCGAGGAAGTGGCCGACACGATCGGCCGCGCCCTGCAGCACGTGCCGCGCGAGCGGTTGATCGCCTGCACCAACTGCGGCCTCGCACCGATGAGCCGCGAAGCGGCCGAGGGCAAGCTGCGTGCCCTGGCGGCCGGGGCGGCACTGGCGCGCGAGCGCTACGGGCGCACCTCCGAATGAGCCTGGCCATCACCTTCGACGACGTGGCGCGTGCGGCGCGGCACCTGGCTGGCCACGCGCACCGCACGCCCGTGCTGACCTCGCGCACGGCCGATGCGCGCACAGGGGCGCGCGTGTTCTACAAGGCCGAGAACCTGCAGCGCATGGGGGCCTTCAAGTTCCGGGGTGCCTTCAACGCACTGTCGCACTTCACGCCCGAGCAGCGCGTACGGGGCGTGATTGCCTACTCGTCGGGCAACCACGCCCAGGCCATCGCGCTGTCGGCGCGGATGCTGGGCATGCCCAGCGTCATCGTGATGCCGCACGACGCACCCGCGGCCAAGCTCGCCGCCACGCGTGGCTACCAGGAGGGCCAGGCCGGCAGCGAGGTCGTGCTGTACGACCGCTACACCGAGGATCGCGAGGCCATCGGCGCGCGCCTGGCCGCCGAGCGCGGCATGACGCTCGTGCCGCCCTACGACCATCCGCACGTGATGGCCGGGCAGGGCACCGCGGCCCTGGAACTCATCGAGCAGGTGCGCGAACTCGATGGTGGCGGGCTCGACGCGCTCCTCGTGTGCGTGGGCGGCGGCGGCCTGGTCTCGGGCTGCGCCGTGGCCGCGCACCACCTCGTGCCGGGCGTGCAGGTGTGGGGTGTGGAGCCCGAGGCCGGCAACGACACCCAGCGCAGCCTCGCCGAGGGCCGCATCGTCCACATCGACACGCCCAAGACCATCGCCGACGGCGCTCAGACCCAGCACAGCGGCACGCTCACCTTCCCCGTGATCCAGGCCCTCGTCTCGGGCATCGTCACGGTGAGCGACGCGCAGCTCGTCGAGGCGATGCGTTTCTTCGCCGAGCGCATGAAGATCGTCGTCGAGCCCACCGGCTGCCTGGGCGCGGCCGCGCTCTTCGAGCGCGCCGCCGGCCTGCCCGATCTGCGCGGCGCCCGGGTGGGGGTGATCCTCTCAGGGGGGAACGTGGACGTGCGGCGGCTGGGTGAGCTGCTGGCCGGCGGGCTGGCCTGAGGCCGCTCAGGCCTGCAACCGGGTCTGGATCCCTGCCCAGGCGAGGTCCACCGCCTCCTGCGCCGCGGGCAGCAGCCGGCCCAGCGTCATGAAGCCGTGCGGCAGGCCGGGCCACGTATGCAGGGCGTGTGGCGCGCCTGCCTGAACGAGCTGGTCGCGCACGGCGAGGGTGTCCTGCAGCAGGGGATCGGCCTCTCCGCATCCGAGCCAGACCGGAGGCAGCCCGTGCAAGGGCTGCCGTGCCGGAATCGCCTCCAGGGGCGGCGTGGCCGCATGCTCGCCCAGCAGCTGTTGCCACACCCACAACGACTGTGCACGCGTGGTCGGCCCGGGCCCGAGGAAGTTGCCGTAGAACAGCACCAGCGCCTGAACCGGATCGATCCCCGCATCGCGCATGCGCTGAGCCGCCAGCAGGCTCGTGGTGGCGCCTGCCGACTCGCCCCACAGCACCAGCCGCGCGCCGTCCAGGCCGTGCGTGCGGCCCGCCTCGCGCACCCACTGCACAGCAGCCAGCAGCTCCTCGAGCTGGGTGGGAAAGCGGTGTTCGGGGGTGCGGTGATAGTCCAGCACCACGCAGGCCGCGCCGGTGCGCCACGCCAGCACGCGGGCGGTGCGCTCATGCGAGTGCAGGCCGCCCGCCCACCACCCGGCACCTCGCATGAAGAGCACCACTGGCGCGAGGTCGGCCGGGCGCGCGTGCACCAGGCGCAGGCGCAGGGGGCCGGCCGGGCCGGGGGCTTGGACGTCGCGCGCGGCGTGCACTGCGGGCAGGTCGGAGTTGAGATAGGCGAAGTGCCGATCCTGCTGCGCACGGGCCTCAGCCAGGGAGCACTTCAGTGGTTCGGCGGCCTGGCAGCCGGCCTCGCGCAGAACCTGGGCTGCCCGCTCGTAGTCCGGATGAAGCGAGGACTCGGCCATCACCCTCAGGCCGCACGCGCCGGGCCGCCCGAGACCGGGCGGCTGGCGGGATCGGTGACGACATCGATGACCACGGGGAGCTCGCTGGCCAGTGCCTGGGCGAAGGCGCGCTCGAACTGCGAAGGGTGCTCCACGCGCAGGCCCAGGCAGTCGTGCGCCTGGGCGAGCCGGGCAAAGTCCATGTCGCGGAAGGCATGGATCTCGTGCTTGCGCGAGGTGTCCCGGCCTTCGTAGACCTTGTCGATGTTGGGCACACCTTGCGCCAGCTGGCTGTTGTTGTTGACCACCGTGACGGTGTGGATGCCGCAGCGCCGCGCCGTCTCGAGCTCGCCCGCGTGGTACATGAAGCCACCGTCTCCGGTGAAACACACCACGGGTGTGTCGGGCAGCGCGCAGCGCGCACCCAGCGATGCGGGGAAGGCCCAGCCGAGCGAGCCAGCTGCCCGCAGGAAGCGCTGCCCGGGGTGTGGCAGGTCCACGAGCGTGCCGGCCCACTGCGAGGCGTACCCGGTGTCGGCCACGAGCAGGGCGTCTTCGGGCAGCAGTCGCGACAGGCTGCGGCACAGCCAAGCCGGCCGGATCGGCACGGCGTCGTCCCGGCACCAGATCTCGGCCTGAGCGCGCCAGGCCGCCACGAAGGTGCCCACCTCGGCCAGCCAGCTGTCGCGCCCGCCGCCCGTGGCGGCGCCGGCCAGCTGCTCCAGGAAGGTCCGGGGATCGGCCTGCACCAGCTCGGCGCAGGCGAAGTTGCGTCCGAGCTCCAGCGGATCGGCATCCACCTGCACGAGCGCAGCTGCCGGGCGTGGCAGCGTCCAGCCTGAGGTGGCCTGGTCGGAGGTGTCCGTGCCGACCATCAGCACGAGGTCGGCCGCCTCCAGAACCTGGTTGGCGCAGCCGCGCGAGTAGGTGCCTGCCACGCCTGCGAAACAGGGGTGGTCGTCGACGAGGACGGCCTTGGCGTCGAGCGAGGCAACCACCGCCACGCCGGCGTGCCGGCACCACTCCCCCAGCACGGTCCCCACGCCGCTGACCATCGCCGCTCGCCCCACCATGACCACAGGCCGCAGCGAGCGCTGGAGCAGCGCCCGCACGCGGGCCAGCGCCTGGGCCGATGCACCCGGGCGAAAGGCGGGCACAACCCGGAAGGGCGCGTCGCATGTGACCTCGGCCTGCAGGGTCGCGGCACCGACGACGTCTCCGGTGTGGCCACCGATGTCCAGGTGCACGGGCCGCGGGGTGGCCGAAGTGCAGCTCCGGAAAGCCGCGCGAAGCAGGTGCGGCAGCTGCTCCACCGAGTCGGCGCGGGCGCTCTGGCGTGTGACGGCGGCGTACAGCGGCTCGTGAGGGATCTCCTGATAGGCGTTGCGGTACTGGTTGACGGCCACCTGCCGCCCCGTGATCGCGATCACCGGCGACTGACCGAGCCATGCGTCCTGCAGGCCCGCGGCGAGATTGGCTGCGCCGACCGACTGGGCCATGCACACGCCGGGCCGGTTGCCGGCACGGGCGTAGCCGTCGGCCATGTAGGCGGCGGCCTTCTCCGAATGGGTGAGGACTCGCCGGATGCCCAGCGGCTCCATCTCGATGAGGGCGCGCCGCAGGATGGCGTCCACGAAGAAGACGTGGTCCACGCCATAGGCGTGCAGCGTCTGCGCGATGAACGCGCCGCCTGTGAGCACCGCCACCGGCTCAGCTCGCGGCCGGCGCGTGGGCGTCGAGCTGGAACTTCCAGCCGTTCTGCTCGAGCTTGCCGATCATCTCCACCCCGTACTTCTCGATGATCGGCTCGGCGGCCTGCGGCAGGCGGCCCACGTCGTTGAAGTCTTCCTTGCGGCCCTGGATGATGACCAGCAGGTGCGCGTCCTGGTCGGAGACGTTGACGAACTGCCGCGTCACGCGCGGCGGGACCGAGATCATGTCGAAGGGTTCCAGGATGATGTGCTCCTGCCCGTCGTCGCCCCAGCGGATCATCCAGCGGCCTGTCAAGGCCATGAAGGTCTCGGTGGTCTTCCAGTGCACGTGCAGCCCCGGTCCGTCGCCCGCCTCGGCCAGCGCGATGCCGATGCGGATGACTCCCTTGTCGCCGTCGACGATGGCCGGGCTCGGGGACAGCCGGCCGGGCATGTCGGCCGGCGCCATCAGCACGTAGTTGGCCTTCGGGTTGAACATGCGCAGTACATCGGCCGGGATGCCCAGGTCCTTTTCCCAATGGGTGGCGCGCGGCTTGAGCTCCTTGAAGCGCGCGATGCGGGCCTTCATCTCCTCCTGGGTCGGGCAGATCGTGTCCATGGTTCGGGTTCCGGGTGTGGCGAGGTGGGGGTGGGGGCAGGTTGGCAGGAGGGCGACGGGGCGGTCTGGGTCGGGCTTCAGTCGAACTTCAGGCGCGCCGCACGCGAGACGCGCACCCACTTGTCGTGGTCGTTCTTCACGAACGCCGCGAATTCCGCCTGGGTCGAGAAGAGGGGATCGATCCCGGCCTTGTTCATGCGCGCCAGCGTCTCGGGCGAACGGACGATCTTCGTGATCTCGCGGTGCAGCCGCTCGACGATCTCGGGCCGGGTGCCTGCCGGTGCGAGCACGCCGTACCACGTGTCGACGACGAGCTCGGGCATGCCCACCTCGAGGACGGTGGGCACATCGGGCAACAGCGGGTGACGCTGCCGGGTCAGCACGGCCAGCGCGCGCAGCCGCCCATCCTGCACCAGCGGCGCAGAGGTCGGCAGGCCGCCGATGACCATGTCGATCTGCCCGCCCACCAGGTTCGTCACCGCATGCGTGGCCGACTGGTAGGGGATGTGCAGGATGTCCAGCCCGGCGAGCACCTTGAATTGCTCGGAGGCGAAGTGGTTCGAGGCGCCGGCACCTCCGGTGCCGTAGGTGAGCTTGCCGGGCTGCGCGCGGGCCAGCTCCACGAACTCGCGAAACGTGCGCGCCGGCACCTTGGGATTGATGACCATCACGTTCGGAACGGTGGCCACGAGGGCCACCGGCACGAGGTCGGTCATGGGGTTGAAGCGCAGGTTGCGCTGCACGATCGGGGTGATCGTGAGGGTGGGGGAGGTGACGAAGAGCGTGTAGCCATCGGGTGCGGCCTTGTCCACGGCCTCCATGGCCAGGCTCCCCCCGGCGCCGGGCTTGTTCTCGATCACCACCGGCTGACCCAGCGCCTCGGGCAGCCGCTCCGAGAGCAGTTGGCCGACGAAGAAGGTTCCACCCGTGGGGAAAGGCAGGACGAGGCGGATGGGGCGCGAGGGGTAGTCCTGCGCCTGGGAGGAGGTGGCCACGCAGGCCATGCACAGCGCCAGGGCGGCGCGCAGGAAGGCTCGAGGGCTTGTCATGCGGCCCAGTTTAGGCAGGCAGACCTGATCAGCAGATACCATGAATGGCATATCACTCATGCGCGTGAAGGCAAGACATGATTCGCAATCCAGACCCGCTCGACATCCGGTTGCTGCGCATCTTCGACACCCTCATCGCCGAGGGCAGCGTGTCCCGCGCGGCCGATCGGCTCGGCCTGAGCCAGCCAGCGACCAGCCGGGCCCTGGCGCGGCTGCGCCAGCACTTCGGCGATCCGCTCCTGCTGCGGTCCCGCCACGGCATGACGCCCACGGAACGCGCGGCGCAGCTCGCACGCACACTGCGGCCGCTGCTGGACCAGCTCGATGCGCTGCTTGCGCCGCCTGCCCCTTTCGATCCGGCCCGCTCTAGCAGGGGCTTCGTGCTGAGCGCGCCCGAGTATGCCGAGCACCTGCTCATGCCGGGCCTGCTCAGGCGGATGCGCACCGTGGCGCCGGGGGTGCGCGTGGACGTCCGCGCACCAGACCCACCCCGATCGCTGGACCACCTGGAGCGCGGCGAAGTCGACCTTCGCATCGCCTGGGTCTTGAAGGTTCCGCCGACCCTTCGAACGATGCCCCTGTGGCAGGACAGGATCGTGTGCGTGGCTGACCGCCGGCACCCTCATCTGCGCGGCGGCACGCTCAGCCTGGAGCAGTATCTGCAACTGCCGCATGTCCGGCCACTCGGCCTCGGACGCACGACGACCGGGCAGGTGCTGGACGCCGCAGTGGGTCGGCTGGCCGGGCGCGTGCCCGTGTGCTTCGGTGTCCAGAACTTCCTGAGCGTGCCACGCATGCTTGTCGGGACAGATGCCATTGCCACCATGCCCCGTGCCCTGGCATTGGCCTTCGCGAGCCAGCATGATGTGGCGGTGTTCGACCCTCCGCTCACGCTTCCGCGGGTGCGGTATGCGGCCTACTGGCACGAACGCAGCCACAAGGATGCGGGCCACCGCTGGCTGCGCCAGCTCGTCGTCGAGGAGGCCCGCTCGCTGGCCATCGCGCCCTGAGGGCGGGACGATCCCGGTGCCCGCCTGCGGGCCGACACCGTTTGGGCCGCGTGGCTGCTCCGCTATATTGTCCCGCATGTCCTCACACCTCTACGACATCCACGCCGGAGGGCGCGAGACCCATCCGCCCGAAGGCTTCACCTGGCCCGGCGGCCACAAGATCGGGGTCGTGTTCCGCATGGCCTACGAGTGGTGGTCAGACGGCCACTGGCCCGGCATCGGCCCGATGGGCAACCCGCTGAAGGCGGGCACGCCCGACCTGAACGCGATCGGCTGGGCCGAATATGGCCACCGCCGCGGGGTGCACCGCGTGCTGGAGGTCTTCGAGCGCTTCGGCGTGAAGGCCTCGATCCTCGTGTGCGGAATCATGGCCGAACGCTATCCGCAGGAAGTGCGCCGCATCGCCGAGGCCGGCCACGACATCGTGGCCCACTCCTATGCCATGGACGTGATCCCGGCCTACCTGGACGAAGCGGCGGAGGTGGAGAACATCCGGCGCACCACGGGCCTCATCGCCGACGCGATCGGCCGCCGCCCGGCAGGCTGGATCAGCCCGCGCAGCACACCCAGCCCGCGCACGGCACGCCTGCTCGCCCGGGAGGGGTACCAGTGGCACAGCGACACCCTCAACGATGACCTGCCGTACCGGGTCGACTTCGGAGACACCTCCATCGTCGCCGTGCCCGGAACGATGGAGGTCAACGATCTTCCGCTGTTCATGCGCCACGGCCAGCCCCCGCGCGTGATGGTGGAGATCTTCGAGGACTGGCTGGCCTACGCGCGCCAGTGGGAGACGCGCGCCATCAAGATCGACCCGACCGTGCACGCGCACGTCTTCGGCCGACCGGCCGGCACGGGAGCCTTCCACCGCATCCTCGAGATCGCGACGAGCGCCCCCGACGTATGGGTGGGCACGCGCTCGCAGATGGTCGACCACTTCCTGCACAGCCTGCAGGCCGGAGGCACACATGGCAGCAACTGATCTCACGGCGCGACGCGTCACGCTCGCCCGTGCCGGGGCTGCGCTGCTGGCCTGCCTGGCCGGGTGGGCGAGCCTGCCGGCCTTTGCCCAGGCTGAGGCCTACCCGAGCCGGCCTATCCGCCTCGTCGTGCCCTTCGAGGCCGGGGGCACCTCCGACACCACGGCCCGCATGGTGGCGCAGCAGCTCGATCAGGCCCTGGGCGTGCGCGTGCTCGTGGACAACCGCGCCGGCGCCAACGGCGCCATCGGCGCAGCGGCAGTGGCCAAGGCTGCGGGCGACGGCTACACGCTGCTGCACACCACCCCGGCCTTCGTCATCAACCCGCATGTGAGCAAGACGGCTGGCTACGACGTCTTCAAGGACTTCGTGCCCATCACCAACGTCGGGCTGGGCACCGGCTACATCGTCGTCATCGCACCCCAGATCCCCGCGCGCACGCTGCGCGAATTCATCGACTGGGGCCGTGCCTCGCGCAAGGGTGTGGCCTTTTCCTCCCCGGGCATCGGCAACGCGCTGCACCTGGCCACCGAGATGTTCGTGGCGCGCACGGGGATGCAGACCGTGCACGTGCCCTTCAAGGGGACGGCTCCGGCGCTCAACGCCGTGGCCTCGTCTGAAGTGGACCTGATGATCCTGCCGCCCACGATCGCGCATCCGATGGTGCAGGCCGGCAAGGTCCGCGCCATCGGCTTCACCGGCGCGGAGCGCTCGCCGGACTTCCCGCAGGTGCCCACCATGAAGGAGGGCGGCCTGGACAACTTCGTCATCGTCGGCACCTGGCTGGGCTGGTTCGCCCCGGCCGGCACGCCTGCAGCCGTTGTCGATCGCCTGGCCCAGGAGATCCGCAAGATCGTCGCTCAGCCCGACGTGAGGGCGGCCTTCGCCAAGGCCGGCTTCGCGGTGGACGGGCGGCCTCCGGCGGAGTTCGCGCAGTTCGTGCGCAGCGAGTCGCAGCGCTTCGGCGAACTGCTCAAGACCGTGAAGATCGAATAGGGCACCCCATGGACCTGCGCATCGCCGGCCGCAAGGCCCTCGTGCTCGCCTCCACCAAGGGCCTGGGCCGTGCCTGCGCCACGTCGCTGGCCCGCGAGGGCGTGCATGTGTGGATCAACGGCCGCAGCCAGGAGTCGGTGCAGGCCGCGGCGGCGGAGATTGCAAGCGAGACCGGCGGCACGGTGGCTGGCGTGGCCGCCGACCTCACTACCGAGTCCGGCCGGGCCCGGCTCGTGGCCGCCTGCCCGGACGCCGACATCCTCGTGACCAACAACGAGGGCCCCAAGCCCGGCCGCTTCGAGGACTGGGACCACGACGCCTACATCCAGGCCTTCGAGGCCAACATGCTCGGCCCGGTGCTGATGATCCGCGCGCTCCTGCCGGGCATGCGTGCGCGCCGCTTCGGGCGCATCGTCAACATCACCTCGGCCATGGTGAAGGCGCCCAACCCGCACCAGGGCCTGTCCACCGCCGCGCGCACCGCGCTCACGGCCGTGTGCAAGGCCATCTCGCGCGAGGCGGTGGTGGACAACGTCACGATCAACAACCTCCTGCCCGAGCGCATCGACACCGGACGCCAGCAGTTCCTCACCGAGCGCCAGGCCCGCATCGACGGCATCACCTTCGAGCAGGCCCGGCGCAAGCTCGAGGACACCATCGCCGCTCGGCGCTTCGGCCGTCCCGACGAGTTCGGCGACCTGTGCGCCTACCTGTGCAGCGAGCAGGCTTCCTATGTCTGCGGTCAGAACATCCAGGTCGATGGCGGCTCGTACAAGGGCATCGTCTGAAGGAACCCCCCACACCATGAGCGAATCCTCCCCCTCTTCCCCCTCTTCTTCCACCCCCGCCGTGGCTGCCGCAGGCGACTCCGATCCGGCGAAGCGCCAGCGCGAGGCCGTCGAGCGGCTGCTGGCACTCGAGCCCGCCCGCAGCGAGGGTTCGGTCACCATCGGCGCTGCCGCCCACCCCTATGCGGTGCACGCAGCCTTCGTGCCGGTGGCCGCCTCCGGCCTCGCGTCGGCCGGTGCCCCGCCCGACGCGGCCGTCTACACGACCGCCTACCTGAAGAAGGGGGTCGACGCCGCCTCGCGGCCGGTGTGCTTTGCCTTCAACGGCGGGCCGGGCTCGGCCTCGCTGTGGCTGCACCTGGGCGCGCTCGGCCCCAAGCGCGTCGTCGTGGGCGACGACGGCACTGCGCCTGCGCCGCCCTATGCGGTGGTGGACAACGCGCTGTCCTGGTTCGAGCACTTCGACCTCGTCTTCATCGACCCGCCTCACACGGGCTGGTCGCTCGCCGCAGGCGAGGAGTCGCGCAAGAAGCTGCTGTCGGTGGACGGTGACGTCGCTGCGATGTGCGAGGTGGTGCGCGCCTGGCTCACGCGCCACCAGCGCTGGGGCTCGCCGCTGTACCTGTGCGGCGAGAGCTACGGCACGACGCGCGGCGCGGCCATTGCCGACCAGCTCCAGGCCTCGGGCCTGGCGCTGTCGGGTGTGATCCTCGTCTCGTGTGCGATGGACCTGCAGTCGATCGTCTTCCACCGCGGCAACGATCTGCCCTACGCGCTCTTCCTGCCGGCCTTTGCCAACACGGCCCAGTACCACGGGCTGCTCAAGGGGTCGCTCGGTGCCTCCTCGGAGGCGGCGCGTGCTGAAGCCGAGGCCTTTGCCGAAGGCGAGTACCTGGCGGCGCTTCATGCAGGCTCGCGGCTGGCGCCTGCGCGCCGCAGCCGCGTGGCGCGGCGCATGGCCGAGCTCACCGGGCTGCCGCGCGAGCTCGTGGAGCACCATGACCTGCGCATCAGCGACAGCACCTTCTTCTTCGAGGCCATGCGCGCGCAGGGCCGCATCGTCGGCCGTCTCGAGTCCCGCGTGACGGGCCCGATGGGCGCCACGCGCAGCCGCGACTGGGAGTTCGACCCCGGCATCGACGCCATCGCCGGGCCCTACAAGATGGCGGCGCAGGCCTACTTCGCCGGAACGCTGGGCATTCCGATCCAGGCGCGCTACGAGGCCTTGAACGTGGAGGTCAACCGCGGCTGGAACTGGAACCGCGGCGAAGACAAGGGCAACAACTACACCACCACCACCGCCGACCTGTCGCGCGCGATGCGCCGCAACCCGCACCTGAAGGTGCTCGTGGCCAGCGGCCGCTACGACCTGGGCACGCCCTACAGCGCCACCGACTGGTCGCTTGCGCAGCTCGACATCCCGGCCGACGTGCGCACGCGGCTGACGCACCGCTACTACGACGCCGGCCACATGATGTACACCCGCGAGGCCGACCTGCGCCAGCTCAAGGCGGATCTGGCGGCCTGGCTGGCGAGCTGAGGCGCGGGCCGCCGGGAGAGGGGGGCGCCCGCCCGCCCGGCCTGCGCTCAGGCCGGGTCGCGCACGTCGCCGATCGGGTTGGCGCCGAAGTCGGCGCGGTCCAGGTAGGCGAGCACCTTGGATGCGGCGGCCTCGCCGCTGTCGAGCCCGCCGCTTTCCTTCATCGACCGGAAGCGCGCCTGTGCGGTGAAGGCCGCCGGGTCGGCGCTGCGCAGCTGCACCTGCATGTCGGTGTCGATCACGCCCGGCGCGAGCGAGACGATCTTCGCGCCGCCGGGCACTTCTGCCTCCTCCAGCGCCACGGCGCGGCTGAAGTGGTCCATGCCGGCCTTGGAGGCGCAGTAGACGGCGCTGCCGGCCATCGCAAAGCGCCCCAGGCCCGAGGAGATGTTGAGCACCTTGCGGGGTGCCCCCACGCCCGCGCTGGCACGCAGGAAAGCGGCCGTGAGCAGCAGCGGCGCCTCCAGGCTCGCCCGCAGCGCACGGCTCATCTCGGCGGCCTGGGCATCGCGCAGCGAGCCGGGCGTGACGAGCAGCGCGGCGTTGTTGATGAGCGTGAGCGAGGCGAGGTCCGCGTGCGGCAGCGCCGCCACCCACTGCCCGAGGCGCTCGGCCACTGGCGCCGGATCGGCCAGGTCCACCGACCACTGCTCGACCGAGCCCTGCAGCGCGGGGTTGGGCTGGCGCTGGAGCGTGAGCACGCGGTGACCTCGGCCCAGCAGCTGCGAGGCCATGGACAAGCCCAGGCCACGCGAGGCTCCGGTGACGACGGTGACGTGGAGAGTGGGGGTGTTCATGGTCGACAAGGATAAGGGGGTCGGCGCGGGGACGCCGCCAGGAGCTGTCGGCCCTGGCCTCAGCCCGGGCTCGAGGCCAGCAGCTGCGCCAGGCGGTTGTGCCGCTCCACCAGCGGGCCGAGGTCCACCGTGGTGAGCTGCCCCCGCTCGACGACGACGCGGCCATTGACGACGGTCCAGGCCGCTGGAGCCGGCGCGCACATCAGCAGCGAAGCCAGCGGGTCGTGCACCGCCGCGCCCGCGTGGGTGAGCCCGCGCGTGTCGAAAAGCGCCAGATCGGCCGCCATGCCGGGGGCCAGGTGGCCGATGTCGCCACGGCCGAGCACCTGCGCGCCACCGCGCGTGGCCAGGGCCAATGCGTCGCGCGCCGTCATCTCGCGCGGCCCGTGGTCGCAGCCGTTGGGCTCGAGGGCGCGGCCCACGCGCGCCAGCAGCATGGCCGTTCGCGCCTCGCCCAGCAGGTGCGCGCCGTCGTTGCTGGCGCTGCCGTCCACGCCCAGGCCCACCGGCACGCCGGCATCGACCATGCGGCGCACCGGCGCGATGCCCGAGGCCAGCCGCATGTTGCTGCACGGGCAGTGCGCCACACCCGTGCGCGTGCGGGCGAAGGCCGCGATGCCCGCGGGATCGAGCTTGACGCAGTGCGCGTGCCACACGTCCGCCCCGACCCATCCCAGCGACTCGGCGTACTCGGCCGGCGTCATGCCGAAGCGCTCGCGGCTGTAGGCCACGTCGTGGTCGTTCTCGGCCAGGTGCGTGTGCATCCGCGTGCCCAGTGCCCGTGCGAGCGCGGCCGATTCGCGCATCAGGTCGCGGCTGACGCTGAAGGGCGAGCAGGGCGCCGCCACCACGCGCAACATGGCGTAGCGGCCCTTGTCGTCATAGGTCTCGATCAGGCGCTGCGTGTCGGCGAGGATGCTCGCCTCGTCTTCCACCAGCGCGTCGGGCGGCAGGCCGCCCGCGGACTCGCCCACGCTCATGCTGCCGCGCGCGGCGTGGAAGCGCATGCCGATGGCCGCGGCCGCCTCGATCGAGTCGTCCAGCCGCACGCCGTTGGGGTAGAGGTAGAGGTGGTCGCTGCTGGTGGTGCAGCCCGACAGCAGCAGCTCGGCCATTGCCACCTGCGTGGACACGCGCACAATCTCGGGCGTCAGGCCCGCCCAGATCGGGTACAGGGTGCGCAGCCAGCCGAAGAGCTCCGCGTCCTGCGCCGCAGGAATGGCACGCGTCAGGCTCTGGTACATGTGGTGGTGCGTGTTCACGAGGCCGGGCACCACCACGTGCCCGCGTGCGTCGATCACATGGTCCGCCTCGCGCGGCAGCTCGGTGGCGGGCCCGATGGCCTCGATCGCGCTGCCACGCACGAGCACGCTGGCGCGCACGATCTCGCGCCTGGCGTCGTCCATCGTCGCGACGAGGTCTGCGTCGCGGATCAGCAGGGTGTGTGCGGTCATGATGGGTCGATCATAGGCAGCCCGAAGTGCGCCTCGCTGCACACCTCGAACATCTCCCCCGTGCCCGGGTGCGCAAAGGCCAGCACGCTTGCGTGCAGCAGCAGCCGCGGCGCGGCCGCCTGCACGGCGGCGGGCGCGTAGAGCGTGTCGCCCAGGATCGGATGGCCGATGGCTGCCAGGTGCACGCGCAGCTGGTGCGTGCGGCCGGTCACGGGCTCGAGTTCCACACGGGTGCGCCCATCCTCGAGGGCCAGCACCCGGTAGCGGGTCAGCGCCGCCTGGCCCTTCTCGAAGTCCACGTGTCGGCGCGGCCGGTCGGGCCAGTGCGCACCGATGGGCAGCTCGATCTCGCCGGCCGGCACGCGCATCTGCCCGTGCACCACGGCGAGGTAGCGCTTGCGCACGCGCCGCTGCTCGAAGGCGCGCGACAGCACGCGCTGCGCGTGCTCGCCGCGCGCGAACAGCAGCAGCCCGGAGGTGGCCATGTCCAGGCGGTGCACCACGCGGGC
Source organism: uncultured beta proteobacterium (assembly GCA_903834645.1). GTDB lineage: Bacteria > Pseudomonadota > Gammaproteobacteria > Burkholderiales > Burkholderiaceae_C > Rubrivivax. The sequence continues at coordinate 5,722 of CAILKA010000372.1, read as the reverse complement.
GTCGGCGTGCAAGGCGCACACGCGGCTGTAGGCGCAGTCATGCAGCGCCTGCGGCCGCCCGGGCACCGCCGGCAGCCCGGCAGGCTTGTCGACGACGAGGCAGTGCGCATCGGCGTGGAGCAGGAAGGGGCGGTCCATCCCGGCTCAGCATAGCGAAGGCTGGCCCTGCGTTCAGGCATGCGCTGCACGTGACCCATGCACCTACGCAATGTGGGGGCATGGCCTCACCCGCCACAATCCGCCCCGTCGAAAGGGGAGTAGCAAGCAGCCGCCCGGCTGCCGCGGCCCCCCGTCAATACGGAAGCTGGCGCCCGCCGGCCTCCCGGGACCGCAGGCTCCACCCCAGCCCGCAAGACCTTTCGGCGCGATCTTCAACCTTCCTGGAGGAGTGTCCATGGACACCATCGCGCCGGCCTGGCTGTGGGCCGTTTTCGTCATTTCCGTGCTCGTCGCACTGTTCGTCGACTTCGTCGTGCTGCGCAAGCAGGGCGCGCACACCGTCTCCGTGAAGGAGGCGCTGAACTGGTCGCTCATCTGGGTGGCCCTGAGCTTCCTCTTCAACGGCCTGTTCTGGTGGGCCGTGCAGCAGGACCACGGCACGGCGATGGCCAACACCAAGGCCATGGAGTTCCTCACCGGCTACCTCATCGAGAAGAGCCTGGCGGTGGACAACATCTTCGTCTTCCTGATGATCTTCACGTACTTCGCGGTGCCGCCGGCCTACCAGAAGCGCGTGCTGATGATCGGCATCATCGGCGCCATCGTGCTGCGCACGGTGATGATCCTGGTGGGCTCGTGGCTGATCGCGCACTTCCACTGGGTGCTGTACGTGTTCGGCGCCTTCCTGATCCTCACCGGCATCAAGATGTGGTGGGCCGCCGGCCAGGAACCCGACCTGGAGAGCAACCCGGCGCTCAAGCTGCTGCGCCGCGTGCTGCCCGTGAGCAAGGGCTTCGACGGCGAGCGCTTCTTCACGGTGGAAAACGGCAAGCGCATCGCCACGCCGCTGCTGCTCGTGATCGCGCTCGTGGGCCTGACCGACGTGATCTTCGCGGTGGACTCGATCCCGGCGATCTTCGCGATCACGATGGACCCCTTCATCGTGCTCACCTCCAACATCTTCGCCATCCTCGGCCTGCGCGCGATGTACTTCCTGCTGGCGGCGGTGGCCGAGAAGTTCCACCTGCTGAGCTACGGCCTGGCCGTGATCCTGGTGTTCATCGGCACGAAGATGATGTTGATCGACATCTACAAGATCCCGGTGGCCGTGTCACTGGGCGTGGTGGTGGCCATCCTCGCTGCGACGATGGCACTGAGCCTGCGCACTGCGCCCAAGATCAAGCACGCCGCTCAGCCCGACGAGGCGGCCTGAGGCGGGGAGGCACTCGCTTGCGGCGCGGCCAGATGGTCGCGCCGGGCGAGTGCCGGGAAGGCGTGCCACCACAAGGCTGCCACGGCGATCGAGCCCAGCCCGCCCAGCACCACCGAGCCCACGGGCCCGAGCCATGCTGCGGTGGCGCCCGATTCGAACTCGCCGAGCTGGTTGGACGCACCGATGAAGACCGAATTGACGGCGCTCACGCGGCCGCGCATTGCATCGGGCGTCTCGAGCTGAACCAGCGTCTGGCGCACGACGACGCTGACCATGTCGGCCGCGCCCGTCACCGCGAGTGCGACCATCGACAGCACGAAGGACGTGGAAAGCCCGAAGGCGAGGGTGGCCAGGCCGTAGACCACGATGGCGGCGTAGAGCTTGGTGCCGGCGCCGCGCTCGATGGGCCAGCGCGACAGCGCCAGCGACACCAGCAGCGCGCCGATGGCAGGCGCGGCGCGCAGCCAGCCCATGCCGATCGGCCCGACGTGCAGGATGTCCTTCGCAAAGATCGGCAGCAAGGCGGTGGCGCCGCCCAGCAGCACGGCAAAGAGGTCCAGCGAGATCGCGCCGAGCACCACCGGGGTGCTGCGCACGTAGCGCACGCCCGCCAGCAGCGTGTGCAAGCTGGCCGGCTCGCTGCGGGCGGGCGGCGCGTGCCGCACCCGCGATGCCAGCGCGGCTGCCACGGCGAACAGCAGCACGCAGGCGGCTTGCACCGCATCCGACCCGCCCACGTACAGGAAGCCCCCGAGCGCCGGCCCGGCAATGATCGCCGCCTGCAAGCCCGCGGAGCTGAAGGCCAGCGCCCGTGCCAGCAGCTCGCTGGGCACCAGCAGGGGCACGAGCGCCTGTTGGGCAGGCATCTGGAAGGCCTTCACGGCCCCGAGCACAAGCGATGCGCCGAGCAGCAGCGTGCGCTGCGAGAGGCCCTCGAAGGGGCTGAGCCACAGCACCGCCGCCACCGCGCCTTGCGCGGCCAGGCAGCACGAGACGATGGTGGCGCGGTGGAAGCGATCCACCACATGCCCCGCCGGCAGCATCAGCACCAGCGCGGGGGCGAACTGCAGCAGGCCCACCAGGCCCAGGTCCCAGGCCGAGCCGGTCAGGTCGTAGACCTCCCAGCCTATGGCCACCATCAGCATCTGGCCGGCCGACACGCTGGCCAGGCGCGACCACCACAGGCGCAGGAAATCGGGGCAGGAACGAAGCGGGGCGGGGATCACTCAGGGTGATCGTACCCGCCCCGAAGGACCCGGAATCACCGGGCCGCCATCGCGGCCCGTGCCGGACACTGACTCAGTGCGCCTGCTGGATGCCTGCGATCGACCAGCTGCCGCCCGCCACCGGTCGCACCAGGTGCCAGATCTCGTTGAAAGCCTGGGCCGGATGGCCAGCCTCTTCGCGGATCAGGCCGTGGAAGCGCACGCTGACGATCTCGCGGCCGTCTTCGGTGGCGAAATCCACCACCTGGGCATCGACGCGCTCCACGTCGGTGGTCTGGGCCGTGCTGTCGCGGTCCTGCAGGTCCAGGCGCAGCGAGGCGTAGAGCTCGGGCGTCGTGAACTGGCGCAGGTCGTCGAGGTCGGCCTTGTCGTTGGCGGCTTGCAGCCGGATGAAGATCATCTTGGCCACGCGCTCGAAGGCCGGAAGGTCGAAGCCCTCGGGCAGTTGCGGGCCGGCGATCGCCGCCACAGAGGCGGTGGCGGGTGCGGGCTCATCGGCCACACCCATCGCCTGCAGCGGGCGACCCGTCACCGAGACCTCGCCGGCGGTCGCGTCTGGCAGCGCCGAACGCGCCATCGGCGCCTGCGCCAGGGCGGAGGCGGGCTCCTCGCGCTGTGCGCCTGCGGGCACGCTGGGCGTACCACCGGCCGCACCTGCACCGGCCAGGGCGGGCTCGGAGCGCGCTGGCGCGCCAAACCGGCGCATCAGGAAGCGCACCAGGAAGATCGCGGCAATGGCCAGCAACGCGATCATGAGGAAGTTGGCCAGGGCTTCGCCAAAGCCCAGGTAGCTCGCCAAGGCCGCCAGGCCGAGGCCGGCCGCCAGGCCCGCGATCGGCCCCATCCAGGAGCGCTTGGCCGGGGCGGCCGCTGCGGTGGCCGCCGTCGCGGTGGCGCCAGCGGCGGCCGGTGCGGCAGCCGGAGAAGGCGCAGCGCCTTGCGGGGCAGCCTGCTGCGCGGGCGTGCCCTGCGCGGAGTTGGGTGCCTGCTGCGTCGGTGCGCTGCGCTGCATGCCGGCGTTCTTGCCGCCAGCCAGGCGCTTCGCGTCGGCCACATTCGGAAGGGCAAGGGCGACCGCCACGACGAGCGCCACGCCACCAGCCAGCCAGTTTTTCATCTCAGCTACCTCTTCCTTGGTTGCAAATCCGGTCTACCTGAACACGCCTGGCCGCCTGGGCCCCCGCGGGCGCCCCTCTGCCAGGCTCACCCCTTAGTGTGCGGCACCCGGCGCGGGTTCCCAAGCCCTACGCTGCGAAGCCCTTGAAGGATCAGGGATGCCCGCCTCCCGTGAAGCACCGGGTTGTGCGCCAGGTGCCTCCGGGGCAGGATGCACGCCATGCGTGGTAAGTCTGGCATGCGTGTGGCGGCAGGGCTGGTTGCAACCCTGGCGGTTGCACTCGGGGCGCTGGCGGTTGCGGCCACCTCGTGGCTGCCTGGCTGGCTCCAGCAGCGACTGGCCACCGAGGCCAGCCAGCGCCTGGGGCGCGAGGTGACGCTCGAACGCCTGGAGGTGTCCTGGGCCGTGCCGGGCGTGACGCTCCACGGGCTGCGTGTGGCGGCTGCCTCGGCCGCCGCCTTGCCGCAGTTCGAGCTGGACCGTTTGCGGCTGGAGGTGTCGTGGGCCTCGCTTCCCCGGCGCGCTCTCGTCGTGCAGATCCTCGAGGTGCAGGCGCCCCGGCTGCGCGTGGCCCGGCTCGCGGGCGGACACACCGACCTCGATGACATCCTGGCCCGCCTGGCCGGCCCGGCGCCCACGCCAGCCACGCGCTCCGGTGGCCCACCGCCGCGTTTCTCGGTCTCGGGCGTGCAGGTGGTCGATGGCACCGTCGAGCTGGACGACCAGGTGGTGCAGCAGGTATTCCGTCTGTCGGGCTTGCGCATCGAGCTCCCGGGCTTCAGCACGCTCGAGGGGCCCGAGGCGGCGCAGGCCGAGCCGCGCGTGTCCTTTGCCCTGGAGGGCACGCCTGTGAGCGTCACGGCAACGGTTCGACCCTACGCCGCCGCCCCGGCGACCACGCTGGCAGTCAGCTTCGGCCAGGCACTCCCGTTGGCGCGCATGTGGGCTTACCTCCCCACCGATCTCGGCGGCTGGCCTGGCCGGCCCGAGGGCGGCACGCTCGCTGCCACGCTCCAGGCACGCGTGGCGCAGCCGGCCGGGCAGCCGTTGCAGTGGCAGCTCAGCGGCCAGGCTGCGCTCGAGGATATCGCCTGGCGCGCCGCACCGGGGAGCGATCCGCTGGGTTGGAAGCGCCTGGCCGTCGAAGGGCTCGACCTCTCCGGACACGACAGGCGCGTCACCCTGTCTGCCGTGCGCCTCGAAGGGTCGAAGTTCGACCTGGGGCGGGACCGTCGGGGTCGATTCACGGTGGGCGGGGTGCCCGTTCCCGGCTCGGGCGCCCCGGCTACTGCGACGCAGGCTTCCACCCAGGCTCAGGCTCCCTCCGGCCTGCAGCCCCCGTGGCAGGTGCAGCTGGGACACATCGCGATCTCCGCCGCGCGCATCGGCTGGACCGATGCCACGACCGCGCCCGCGGCTCGGCTGCGCTTGGAGGAGCTTGAGCTGACGGCCGGGCCGCTGGCCTGGCCGTCTGGCGAGCCGTTGGCCTTCCAGGCCACGGGACAGGTGCGCGGCCGGGCGGGGCCGGGAGCCGCGCTCAACGTGAAGGGACAGTGGTCGCCCGACGGCGTACGGGCGGACGCCCAGCTCGAAGACCTTTCGCTGGAAGCCTTCGCCCCATACCTGGCCGGTACCTTGCGGCCTGCGCTGTCGGGGCGGGTCGGCTTGGCCGCATCGGTGCAGGCCAGGCTCGAACCGGCCCTGAGCGTCGGCTTGCGCGTGCACGCCCTTCGCGTCCAGGGCCTGCAGCTCAGCGAGCCGGGTGCTTCCGCACCCGCTGTGGAGGTGTCGGCCCTGCGGCTGGCCGATGCAAGCCTGGAGCTGCCCGGCGGGCGGGTGAGGGTGGGCAGCCTGCGGGTGGAGGCTCCGGAGGTGAGGCTGGTTCGCGCGGCGGCCGGATCCCTCAACGTCGAGAGCTGGCTCGCTTCGCCGGCCCCTGGGGTGCGTGCCGGCAGCGGGGCCGGGAGCGAACGCGGTGCGCGTGCACCGGCCGCCTCCCCTGCGGCG
>CAILKA010000371.1 GCA_903834645.1 uncultured beta proteobacterium | reverse complement strand
TGGAGCTGCCCAATGCCAAGCGCCAATCCATCCGTCTGTCCGAGATCCTCGGCTCGCGCGTCTACAACGAAGCCAAATCCCTGCTCACCATGGGCCTGGGCAAGGACATCGTCGGCGCGCCCATGGTGGCTGATCTGGCCAAGATGCCGCACTGCCTGGTGGCCGGCACCACCGGCTCGGGCAAGTCGGTGGGCATCAACGCGATGATCCTGAGCCTGCTCTACAAGGCCGAGGCGCGCGACGTGCGGCTCATCCTGATCGACCCGAAGATGCTCGAGATGAGCGTCTACGAGGGCATCCCGCACCTGCTGTGCCCGGTGGTGACGGACATGAAGCAGGCCGCGCACGCGCTCAACTGGTGCGTGGGCGAGATGGAGCGGCGCTACAAGCTCATGAGCAAGCTCGGCGTGCGTCAGCTCTCGGGCTACAACCGCAAGATCGAGGAGGCGGCCGAGCGCCAGGAGAAGCTCCCCAACCCCTTCAGCCTGACCCCCGAGGAGCCCGAGCCGCTGGAGCGGCTGCCCCACATCGTCGTGATCATCGACGAGCTCGCCGACCTGATGATGGTGGTGGGCAAGAAGATCGAGGAGCTGATCGCGCGCCTGGCGCAGAAGGCCCGTGCCGCGGGCATCCACCTGGTGCTGGCCACGCAGCGCCCGAGCGTGGACGTGATCACGGGCCTCATCAAGGCCAACATCCCCACGCGCTTGAGCTTCCAGGTGTCGAGCAAGATCGACAGCCGCACCATCCTCGACCAGATGGGCGCCGAGGCACTGCTCGGCCAGGGCGACATGCTCTACCTCGCGCCTGGCACCGGCTTGCCGGTGCGTGTGCACGGCGCCTTCGTCTCCGACGAGGAGGTGCACCGCGTCGTCGAATACCTCAAGAGCCAGGGCGAGCCCAACTACGTGGAAGGCATCCTCGAAGGTGGCACGCTCGACGGCGAGGGCGAGGGCGCAGGGGAGGGCGCAGGTGGGGCCAGCGGCGAGAACGACCCCATGTACGACCAGGCCGTGGCCGTGGTGCTGCAGCACCGGCGTGCGTCCATCTCCCTCGTGCAGCGCCACCTGCGCATCGGCTACAACCGCGCGGCGCGGCTGCTCGAGCAGATGGAGCAGTCTGGGGTCGTGTCGTCGATGGCCACCAACGGCAACCGCGACATCCTGGTGCCGGCGCGAGCCGAGTGATGAGCGCCTCTCCCCACCCCAGTGGCCGTGCGCCCGTCGGCCCCCTTCTCCCGGCCGCGGTGCTGCTGGCCATGGTCCTGCTGGTCTGGCCGGCGCTGGCCCTGGCCGACGGCCTGCAGGCACTGCGCACCTTCGTGCGCGAGGCAGCCAGCGGGCGCGCCGTCTTCACGCAGACCGTGACTTCCCCGGACGGCGCGCGCCGCCGCGTGTCCAGCGGCACGCTGGAGTTCCAGCGCCCCGGGCGCTTTCGCTTCCAGTACGCCAAGCCCTTCGAGCAGCTGATCGTGGCCGACGGCACGCGCGTGTGGATCCACGATCCCGAACTCAGCCAGGCCACCTCGCGCCCCCTGGCGCAGGCGCTGGGCCAGACGCCCGCGGCGATCCTGGCGGGAGGTTCCCTCGAGCGCGACTTCGAGCTCTCCGCGCTGCCGCCCGAGGGTGGCCTGGAGTGGGCGCAGGCGCTGCCACGCGACAAGGACGGACCGATCCAGTCGCTGCGCGTGGGCTTTCGCGGGCAGGAGCTCGCCGTGCTCGAGCTGCGCGACAGCTTCGGCCAGCGCTCGCGCCTGGAGCTGCGTGACCTGCGGCTGAACGTGCCGGTCACTGCCGGCACCTTCCGCTTCACGCCACCTCCGGGCACGGACGTCATCGAACAGTGAGCGAGCCCGCCGTCCCGCTGGCCGAGCTGATGCGGCCGGCCACGCTGGAGGAGGTCATCGGCCAGCGCCACCTGCTTGCGCCGGGCAAGCCCCTGCGCACGGCCTTCGAGGCCGGTCGGCTGCATTCGATGATTCTGTGGGGGCCGCCCGGGGTGGGCAAGACGACGCTGGCGCGGCTGCTGGCCGGCGCGGTGCGCGCGGAGTTCATCGTGCTGTCGGCCGTGCTGGCCGGGGTCAAGGACATCCGCGAGGCGGTGGAGCTGGCGCGGCTGGCGCGTGCCCAGGGGCGGGCCACCATCGTCTTCGTCGACGAGGTGCATCGCTTCAACAAGGCGCAGCAGGACGCCTTCCTGCCGCACGTCGAGTCGGGCCTGTTCACCTTCATCGGCGCCACCACGGAAAACCCTTCCTTCGAGGTGAACGCGGCGCTGCTGTCACGCGCCAGCGTGTACGTGCTCGAGCCCCTGGCCGAGGCCGAACTGCTCGAGCTCGTCGAGCGGGCGCAGGCGCGTCTGGCCGCGCCTGCCATGACTCCCGAGGCGCGCACGCGGCTCGTGGGCCACGCCGATGGCGACGCCCGGCGGCTGCTCAACGCCTACGAGATCGCGGTGGAGGCGGCCGCGGGCGAGGCGGCCATCGACGATGCCGTGCTGGATCGGGCGCTGGGCGCGCAGCTGCGCCGCTACGACAAGGGCGGCGACCAGTTCTACGACACCATCTCGGCGCTGCACAAGGCCGTGCGCGGCTCCGACCCCGACGCGGCGCTGTACTGGTTCGTGCGCATGCTCGACGGCGGCGCCGACCCGCGCTACCTCGCCCGGCGCATGCTGCGCATGGCCAGCGAGGACATCGGGCTGGCCGATCCGCGCGCGCTGCGCCTGGCGCTCGATGCCGCGGAGGTCTACGAGCGGCTGGGCTCGCCCGAGGGCGAGCTTGCGCTGGCGCAGGCGCTCGTCTACCTGGCGGTGGCGCCGAAGTCCAACGCGGTCTACGTGGCGTGGAACCAGGCGCGCGAGCTCGTGCGCCGCGAAGGCACGCGTCCGGTGCCTGAGCGGTTGCGCAACGCCCCCACGCGGATGATGAAGGACCTCGGTTTCGGGCGGGGCTACCGGTACGCCCACGACGAGTCCGGTGCCTTCGCCGCCGGCGAGCGCTACCTGCCCGACGGGATGCCCGAGGTGCGGCTGTACGAGCCGGCGCCCCGGGGCCTGGAGATCCGCATCGGCGAGCGCCTGGCCGAGCTGCGGGCGGCCAACGCGGCGGCGCACGCGGGCCGGGCGCCAGCGGCCGGCGGCGGGCCCGGCTCACCACCACGGCGCTGACCTTGCTCCGCACAGGGGAAGCCCTGCGCGGTGCACGCCGGCGACCTGCCTACAATCGCGCCCTTTCCGGCCTTTCCTCCCTTCCCGCCCTTTGCGCCACTGGCGCACCCATACGCCGCTTTGGCGTCGCCCGCATGGAAATCTTCATCCAGCAGATCATCAACGGCCTCGTGCTGGGCAGCATGTATGCGCTCGTGGCGCTGGGCTACACCATGGTCTACGGGATCATCAACCTCATCAACTTCGCCCACGGCGAGGTGCTGATGGTCGGGGCGCTGACGAGCTGGACGGTCGTCACCGCGCTGTCGGGCACCGGCTGGCCGGGCTGGGTGCTGATGCTGATCTCGCTCGCGTGCGCCATCGTCGTGTGCTGCCTGCTGAACTTCGTGGTGGAGAAGGTCGCCTACAAGCCCTTGCGCAACGCGCCCCGTTTGGCGCCGCTCATCACCGCCATCGGCGTGAGCCTGCTGCTGCAGACGGTGGCGATGATCCTGTGGAAGCCTAACCCGAAGCCCTATCCGCAGCTGCTGCCCACCGAGCCGATCGACCTGGGCGGGCCGGTGATCACGGTCACGCAGATCCTGATCCTGGTCGTCACCGCGGCGATCCTGATCGGCCTGCTGTGGCTCGTGCACCGCACGCAGCTCGGGCGTGCGATGCGTGCCACCGCCGAGAACCCGCGTGTGGCGGCGCTCATGGGCGTGCGCCCTGACATGGTGATCTCGGCCACCTTCATCATCGGCGCGGCGCTGGCGGCTGTGGCGGGTGTGATGTGGGCCGCCAACTACGGCACAGTCCAGCACTCGATGGGCTTCCTGCCCGGGCTCAAGGCCTTCACGGCGGCCGTGCTCGGGGGCATCGGCAACCTTGCCGGAGCCATGGTGGGCGGGCTGCTGCTGGGCCTGATCGAGGCCATCGGCGCGGGCTATCTCGGCGCGCTGACCGGAGGCGTGCTGGGCAGCCACTACGCCGACATCTTCGCCTTCGTGGCGCTCATCCTCGTGCTCACACTGCGCCCCTCGGGGCTGCTGGGCGAGCGCGTGGCCGACCGGGCCTGAGCCCCCTCGCGCCCGATCCTCCGGACGGCCACTCCCGCAGATCCCCGGCATCTACCGATGGACCGCAAGCGCCAGATCATCGTCTTCATCCTCGCCGCGGCCGCGCTGGTGGCGCTGCCGCTGGTGGTGCAGCAGTTCGGCCAGGGCTGGGTGCGCATCATGGCAATTGCGCTGCTGTACGTGCTGCTGGCGCTGGGTCTCAACATCGTCGTGGGCTATGCCGGGCTGCTGGACCTGGGCTTCGTCGCGTTCTATGCGGTGGGCGCCTACATGTACGCGCTGCTGGCCTCGCCGCACCTGTGGGAGACCTTCGAGAGCCTCAAGGACGTCTTCCCGAACGGCCTGCACACGCCGATCTGGCTCGTGATCCCGCTGGCCGCGGGGCTGGCGGCGATAGCCGGCGTGCTGCTGGGGGCCCCCACGCTGAAGTTGCGCGGCGACTACCTGGCCATCGTCACGCTGGGTTTCGGCGAGATCATCCGCGTCATCATGAACAACCTCGAGCACCCGGTGAACATCACCAACGGGCCGCGCGGGTTGGACCGCATCGATTCGATGAGCATCGGTCCGCTGGATTTCGGCAAGCCGCTGATGGTGGGCGACTTCCGCATTCCTTCTGTGACCCTGTACTTCTACCTGTTCCTCTCACTCGTCGTGGTGAGCGTCGTCATCTGCCACCGGATGGAGACCTCGCGCATCGGCCGTGCCTGGATGGCCATCCGCGAGGACGAGATCGCGGCCAAGGCCATGGGCATCGACACGCGCAACATGAAGCTGCTCGCCTTCGCGATGGGGGCGACCTTCGGCGGCGTCTCGGGCGCCATGTTTGCCGCCTTCCAGGGCTTCATCTCGCCCGAGTCCTTCAGCCTGCATGAGTCGGTGATGATCGTGGCGATGGTGGTGCTCGGCGGCCTCGGGCACCTGCCGGGCGTGATCCTGGGCGCGCTCATGCTCGCCGCGCTGCCCGAGGTGCTGCGCTACGTGGCCGGCGACATTCAGAACCTCAGCGGCGGGCGCATCGACGCATCGATCCTGCGCCAGTTGCTGATCGCGCTGGCGATGATCGCCATCATGCTGCTGCGCCCGCGCGGCCTGTGGCCTTCGCGCGAGCACGGCAAGGCCGCGCCGCAGCCGGTGGGCGATGCACGCTGAGGCACGGGCGATGAGCACTGACGACACCGTGCTGCGCGTCTCGGGCGTGTCCAAGCGCTTTGGCGGCCTGCAAGCCCTTTCCGACGTCGGCCTGACGATCCGGCGCGGGCAGGTCTACGGCCTGATCGGCCCGAACGGCGCGGGCAAGACCACCTTCTTCAACGTCATCACGGGCCTGTACACGCCCGACTCGGGCAGCTTCGAGCTCGCCGGCAATCCCTACCGGCCCGAGGCCGTGCACCAGGTGGCCGAGGCCGGGATCGCGCGCACTTTCCAGAACATCCGGCTCTTTGCCGAGATGACGGCGCTGGAGAACGTGATGGTGGGCCGCCACGTGCGCACGCGCTCGGGGGTGCTGGGAGCGGTGCTGCGCACGGCGGCTTTCCGGCGCGAGGAGCGCGAGATCGCCGAGCGCGCCCAGCAGTTGCTGGACTACGTGGGCATCGGCCGCTATGCCGAGTACAAGGCGCGCACGCTGAGCTACGGCGACCAGCGGCGCCTGGAGATCGCGCGCGCGCTGGCCACCGACCCCAAGCTCATCGCGCTCGACGAGCCCGCCGCCGGCATGAATGCCACGGAGAAGACGGTGCTGCGCGAGCTCATCGACCGCATCCGCCGCGACGATCGCACCATCCTGCTCATCGAGCACGACGTGAAGCTCGTCATGGGCCTGTGCGACCGTGTCACGGTGCTCGACTACGGCAAGCAGATCGCCGAGGGCACCCCGGCGCAGGTGCAAGGCGACGCCAAGGTGATCGAGGCCTACCTGGGTGCCGGGCACACAGACGTGGTGGGAGCGCACGCCCCATGAAGACGCTGCTCAAGGTCGAGGGCCTGAAGGTGGCCTATGGCGGCATCCAGGCCGTCAAGGGCGTGAGCTTCGAGG
>CAILKA010000370.1 GCA_903834645.1 uncultured beta proteobacterium | reverse complement strand
GTCTTCCACGTAGGTGCCGCGCCAGCGCGTGTAGAAGGCCTCCACCTCCTCGACGCTGACGTTCGTCAGGCGCAGGCCGATCTCCCAGTAGTCGACCCACGAGGCCAGCGGGTGCTCGGCACGCAGCGCGGCCGCGCGCAGCGTGGCCAGGCGGGCGCGGTCGCCCTTGCGCTGCGCCTCGCGCGCCTCGAGCACGAGCTCGTCGGGGGAGGGCGCGGCGGCAGCCTTGGCACGCTGCGCAGCCGCCGGCATCGCCAGGGCGGCCGCGGCGCACAGCACCAGCGCAGGCAGCAAACGCGGCAACGAAGGGGGCGTGGCGTGCGGCAGGCAGCGCCGCAGCATGCGCGTCAGGACACCGGCAGGCACACACAGGATCATGCGCGGATTTTCGCCCAGCCACCTCCCGTTTGCGGCCGCCCGCAACGACAATGGGGCCACGCGCTGCCCGAATCCCTCAGCCGCGGGCCCTGGCGCCCGCCTGCCGACGATGAACCCGCCGCTCGACCTCCCCTCCCTCACGCCCTCGGGCGACAAGAAGACTCTGCGCCGCCAGCTCCTGGCCGAGCGCCAGACCCTGGTAGACCGCCACCGCCGCGCCATGCACCTGCAGGAGGTGCTGCGCGTGTGGCTGGCGAGCCGGCCCGAGACGGCGATCGGGGCCTACTGGCCGATCAAGGGTGAGTTCGACGCGCTGCCGGCCCTCTTTCGCTGGAGCGAGGCCTCCGAGACGCACCGCATCGGGCTGCCGGTGGTCAACCGCGAGACGGGCGAGCTGCGCTTCCATGCCTGGTACCCGGGCTGCGAGATGGAGGCCGACGCCTACGGCATTCCCAAGCCGCGCAACACCCCGTCCTTCGAGCCCGGTCTGCTGCTCGTGCCCTGCGTGGGCTACGGGCCCGGTGGGGTGCGGCTGGGCTACGGAGGCGGCTTCTACGACCGCACCCTGGCCAAGCTTCAGCCGCGGCCCGTCACCGTGGGCCTGGCCTACGGCCACGGCTTCGTGCCGTGGCTGCAGGCCGAGCCGCACGACGTCCCGCTGGACGCCATCCTCAACGAGGACGGCGTGGTCTGGGAGCGTGAAGGCGGGTGACCGCGCGCAGGCTCAGAACCGGTAGCCGAGCCCCACGCTCAGCAGCACCGGGTCGATCTTGAAGGTGCCCACCTTCGAGCCGAAGGAGGACACGTCCGTGCGCATCTGCACCTTGCGCGCATCCACGTTCATCAGCCAGCCCGAACCCAGGGCCACGTCCGCACCGAGCTGCGCCGCCAGGCCGGTGCTGCTGCGTTCGATGTCCGGGCCGAGCGCGGTCACCACGGTCGGGTCGAAGCTCACCGAAGACAGTCGCGTGTAGTGGATGCCCAGGCCCACATAGGTGCGCCAGCCGGCCAGCCCGGTGTAGTGGTACTGCAGCGACAGCGTCACCGGCGTCTGGCGCAGCGAGCCGATCGGCGAGCCGCTTGCATACAGCGTGTGGCGCTGCGCGCTCGACACCGAAAGGTCCCCGGCCACGTTGGGGCCCAGGAACCAGCTCGCGTCGAGTGAGCCGTAGGTCTTGTTGTTCACGCTCAGCTTGAGCCCGGTGCTGTCACCGTTGACGGAGTCGAGGTGCGTGATCCGCGTGCGCAGCAGCAGGCTGCCGCTGTCCTGTGCGAGTGCGGCGGGAGGGGTCAGCAGGCAGGCCGCAACCAGCACGAGCGAGGCGGCGGCGGTGTGGGGATTCACAACAGGCATGGGTACTCCGGGGGCAAGGTGTTGACGGAATCGGCCCGCAAGGGGCGCACGGCCGGGTCGCAACCCAGCCGCACCCCTATTCGAAGTCGTCACCCCGGTGGCAGTCGATGCGTGCGCGCAAGGCGCACTCGCGCGCCCGGTGTGCACGGCGCGGCATTGCCCGGGCTCAACGAACGGCGTGGCGGGCGCGCTGCACCGCGCCCGAGCCTGCCCGCCTCAGGCTACTCGCGTCAGGCCACCCGCCTCAGGCCGGCTGTGCCAGGCCGAGCCGGCGGCAGATCTCGAGCGAGAGCCCCGCCTGGTTGAGCGTGTAGAAGTGGATCGACGGCGCGCCGCCGGCGATGAGCCGCTCGCACAGCCGCGTCACCACGTCCAGCCCGAAGGCACGCACGCTGGCCGCGTCGTCGAGGTAGCCTTCCATCTTCAGCGCCACCCAGCGCGGGATCTCGATGCCGTCGCGCTGCGCGAACTGCGCGATCTTGGCGAAGTTGTGGATGGGCATGATGCCCGGCACGATGGGCGCCTGCACGCCCAGAGCGCGCACCTCGTCGACGAAGTGGAAGTAGGCGTCGGGGTTGAAGAAGAACTGCGTGATGGCCGAGTCGGCACCCGCCTGCACCTTGGCGGCGAAGAGCTCGAGGTCGCGCCGCGCGTAGCGCTGCTGCGGGTGGTACTCCGGGTAGGCCGCCACCTCGATGTGCCAGTCCGAGCCTTGCGTGCGCCGCACGAACTCCACCAGGTCGGCGGCGTAGCGGAACTCGCCCGCAGTGGCGGTGCCGCTGGGCAGGTCGCCGCGCAGCGCCACGAGCCGCCGGATGCCCTGCTCGCGGTAGGTGGCGAGGATCTCGGCGATCCCGGCCTCGGTGCTGCCCACGCAAGACAGGTGCGGCGCGGCCTCGAAACCCATGGCCGCGATCTGCTGCACGGTGGAGAGCGTCTTCTCGCGCGTGGAGCCGCCGGCGCCGTAGGTGACGCTGAAGAACTCGGGCTGCGTGGCCGAGAGCTCGGCCACCACCGTGCGCAGCTTGTCGCTGCCCACGGGCGTGTTGGGCGGGAAGAACTCGAAGCTGATCGGCAGGCGCGGGTTCGGAGTGCTCATGGGGATTCTTTCTCGGGCGCTTGCGCGCCGCTCAGGCCTGCGGCCGCCCGCCCACGAAGGGCGCCAGCGCGGCGCAGATGAAGCTGCAGGCAGGGGTGGCCAGGCCGCGCGCCGCGCTGCGCCGCACCACCGCCCCGGCCAGCCAGGGCAGCTCCAGCGGGCGGCCAGCTTCCAGGTCGTGCAGCATCGAGGCCTTCATGCCTGCAGGCAGCGTGTCGGCAAAGGCCATCTGGCGGTCGGCGAAGTCCTCGGGCAGCGGCACGCCCTCGGCGCGACCGAGCGCAGTGGCCTCGCGCATCACCTGGTGCAGCAGTTCGTGCGTGGGGGCGTGCGCACGCACCACACCCACGGCCTCGCGCGTGAGGGCCGTCAGGCTCGACAACCCGGTGAGGAAGACGAACTTCTCCCAGCTCGCCAGCCGGATGTCGGCAGGCATCTCGGCTTCGATGCCGGCGCGCCCGCACGCGGCCAGGAACGCTTCCAGCACCGGCTGCTGACCCGCGTGCAGGGCGCCAAAGCGCAGCCGGGCAAAGCCCCCGCCATGCTCGATGACGCCGGGCTCGGCGATCTTCGTCGGGATGTAGGCCAGCCCCAGCGCCACGGCGCGCGCCGGCACATGGCGCGCCAGCAGCTCGGCCGCCTCCACGCCGTTCTGCAGCGGCAGCACGACGGTGTCCGGCCCGACGAGCGCAGCCAGCCGCTGCGCCGCGGCCTCGGCGTCAGGCAGCTTCACCGCGAACACGACGAGCTCGGGCGCGAGCTGCGAGGCGAGCACGGCCGGGTCCTCGTGCACATGGGGCGTGGGCACCGCGAAGTCGCCTTGCGGGCTGCGCACGCGCAGGCCGCGCTCGCGCATGGCCTGTGCATGCGCGCCCCGCGCCACGAAACCCACCTGTACGCCGGCCGCGATCAGCCGCGCGCCGAAGTACCCGCCGATGCCGCCGGCACCCATGAAGACGATTCGCATGACGTGCTCGCAGTAGTGCCGGGGCCTGGCCCGGGAGGCCGATCAGTAGCGGTAGGTCTCGGGCTTGTACGGGCCCTGCTTGGGCACGCCGATGTAGGCTGCCTGCTCGTCGCTGAGCTCGGTCAGCATGGCGCCCACCTTCTTCAGGTGCAGCCGCGCCACCTTCTCGTCCAGGTGCTTGGGCAGCACGTAGACCTTGCCCACCTCGTAGTAGTCGCTGTGCGTGAAGAGTTCGATCTGCGCGATCGTCTGGTTGGCAAAGCTCGAGCTCATCACGAAGCTCGGGTGGCCCGTGCCGCAGCCCAGGTTCACCAGGCGCCCCTTGGCCAGCATGATGATGCGCTTGCCGTCGGGGAATACCACGTGGTCGACCTGCGGCTTGATCTCGTCCCACTGGCAGTCGGCCAGGGCCGCCACGTCGATCTCGTTGTCGAAGTGGCCGATGTTGCACACGATCGCCTGGTCCTTCATCGCCTCCATGTGGGCGCGCGTGATGACCGAGCGGTTGCC
>CAILKA010000369.1 GCA_903834645.1 uncultured beta proteobacterium | reverse complement strand
GGGCGATGACGCCTGCGGAGATGGACGAGGCGCTGCCGCCGCTGCTGCAGGCGCTCGCGCAGGTGGCCCCCATCGTGCACTACAAGGTCTGCTCGACCTTCGACAGCGCGCCGCACGTGGGCAGCATCGGCCGCGTCATCGAGATCGCCCGGCGCCCGCTGGGCTGCGGGCCCGTGCCGATCGTGGCCGGCAACCCGGCGCTCGGGCGCTACTGCCTCTTCGGCCACCTCTACGCGCGCTCGGGCACCGACGGGCGCGTGTACCGGATCGACCGGCACCCGATCATGCGCGTGCACCCGGTCACACCCATGGACGAATCGGACCTGGCGGTGCACATCGCGCGTCAGGCGCCGCTGCGCTTTGCCGGCGTGACGCTGGCCGACCTGGACCGCGGCCCCGACGCGGCCGAGGCGGCGTGGCGGGCCGCCCGGGAGACGGGTTCCGAGGCCGTGCTGATCGACTCGGCGAGCCCCGCCCACCTCACCGAGGTGGGGCGGCTGCTGGACGCGCAGGCGCAGATGCAGGCCTCCCCGCTCTTCGTCGTGGGCTCCTCCGGGCTGCAGTACGCGCTCACGCAGTGGTGGCGCGCCAGCGGGCAGGCCGGCTCATCCGGCGGCGCCGCGCTCGGCCCGGTCGAGCCCGTGGACCAGGTGCTGGCCGTGAGCGGCAGCGCCTCGGCGCTGACGGCGCTGCAGATCGAGGCGGGCCTGACCGCCGGCCTGGTGGAGGTGGCGGTGCAGGCGTACGAGCTGCTCGATGAGGCCACATGGCCCGCAGTGCGCGAGGCGCTGGTGGCGCGCGCCACGGCCGTGCTCGCCCAGGGTCGCAGCCCGCTGCTGCACACCGCACGCGGGCCGGACGACCCGCGCATCGGCCGCATGGTGGAGGCGCTCGTGGTGGCCGGACGAACGCCCGGGGCGGCACGCTTGGAAGGCGGGCGGCTGCTCGGGCAACGGCTGGCGGAGCTGACGCGCACGATCCTGCAGCGTGCACGCGTGCCGCGGCTGCTGCTGGCCGGGGGCGACACCTCCAGCCTCGTGATGCAGGCGCTGGGCCCGCAGGCGCTGACCGTGGCCGCCAGGCTTTCCCCGGGCGCACCCCTGTGCCGGCTGCACGGGGGCGATGCGCTGGCGCACGGCATGCAGGCTGCGCTCAAGGGCGGGCAGATGGGCGGCCCGGACTTCTTCGAGCGTGCCTGGCGCGGCGCGCACTGAGCACCCGACGCGCGCGCTTCACACCGGCTCCACCCGATCGGCCCGACAGGCTCCACCCGAACCCGACACACACCCCCCCTCCGCGATGGCCCCCGGCCGAGCGGATCACCTTCGAAGAGGTCAAGACATGATGAAGAAGATCGTCATCCTGGGCGCAGGCGGCAAGATGGGCCTGCGCGTATCCACCAACCTGCTGCACACCCCCTACGAGGTGGCGCACGTGGAGGTCAGCGAGGTGGGGCGGCAGCGGCTGGCTGGCATCGGCTGCACGGCGCGCCCGGCCGAGGAGGTGCTGCCGCAGGCCGACGTGGTGATCCTGGCCATCCCCGACAGCGCCATCGGGCGCGTGACGCACGACCTCGTCTCGCAGTTCAAGGCAGGCGCGATGCTGGTGGCGCTCGACGCGGCGGCGCCCTTCGCGGGCGAGTTGCCCGCGCGCGAGGACCTCACCGTGTTCGTCGCCCATCCCTGTCACCCTTCGGTCTTCAACGACGAATCCGACCCCGAGGCGCGGCGCGACTACTTCGGCGGCCTGAAGGCCGGGCAGGCGATCGTGTGCGCGCTCATGCGCGGGCCGGAATCGCACTACGAGCTCGGTGCGGACATCGCCGCGCGCATGTACGCGCCGGTGCTGCGCACGCACCGCGTGACGGTCGAGCAGATGGCCATCCTCGAGCCGGCGCTGTCCGAGACGGTGACGGCCACCTGCCTGACCGTGATCCGCGAGGCCACCGACGAGGCCGTGCGCCGCGGCGTGCCCGAGCAGGCCGCGCGCGACTTCGTGCTCGGCCACATCAACGTGGAGCTGGCGATCATCTTCGACCAGCTGCCCGGGGTGCGCATGTCCGACGCTGCCAATCGTGCGGTGGAGCGGGCCAAGACGGAGATCTTCGCGCCGGACTGGAAGAAGGTCTTCGAGCCTGCTGCCATCGCCGAGAGCATCCACGCCATCACGCGCGGGCACTGAGCTGGGCGCCGCCGCCATCCACCCGGGAGTGCACGAGATGACCGCACCTGTCTGGCTCGAGGTGGCCCTCAACGGGCCCTGGTCGCGCACGCGCCAGCCGCGCATCCCCGTGCAGGTCGAGGAGATCGTGGAGGAGGCGCTGCGCTGCGCCGACGAAGGCGCCTCGATCCTGCACTTCCACGCCTA
The DNA here is from genome assembly GCA_903834645.1 of uncultured beta proteobacterium. Taxonomy (GTDB): domain Bacteria; phylum Pseudomonadota; class Gammaproteobacteria; order Burkholderiales; family Burkholderiaceae_C; genus Rubrivivax. The sequence goes on along the minus strand of CAILKA010000369.1, from coordinate 10,559 downwards.
CGACCCCGTCACCGGGCGGCAGCGCGACGACTACGACATCTACGCCCCGATCATCGAGCGCATCCGCGCGCGGCGCGACGTGATCTGCTACCCGACGCTGCCCTTCGCCGGCAGCGTGGACGCGCCCTCGCCGCTCACGCCGGCGCAGCGCTTTGCGGCGGTGGAGAAGCTGCTGCAGGCCGGGCTCATCGAGTGGGCGGTGGTGGACCCGGGCTCGGTCAACCTCACGCACCTGGGCGACATCGCCTCGGGCCACGAGGGCTTCGTCTACGCCAACCCGGAGTCGCACATCCGCCACGGCCTGGCGCTCGCGCAGCGCCACGGCATCACGCCTTCCTACGCCATCTACGAGCCGGGCTTCATCCGGCTCGGGGCGGCGCTGCACCGCGCCTACCCGGGTGCGCCCGTGCCCATCTACCGGCTGATGTTCTCCGACGGCCTGGCCTTCGGCTTCCCGCCGCAGGAGTGGGCGCTGCAGGCCTACCGGCAGCTGCTGGCGCAGCAGGCCCCGGGTGCGGCCTGGATGGTGGCGGGGCTGGCGGTGCAGATCGAGCCGCTCATCGAGGCCGCAGTGGCCGCCGGCGGCCACGTGCGCGTGGGCCTGGAGGACGCGCCCATGGGCTGCGAGCTCGGCAACCTCGCGCTGGCGCAGCGCGCGCGCGCACGCATCGAGGCCGCAGGCGGGCGCCTGGCCAGCACCGCCGAGGTGCGTGCGGCCTTGCGCGCGGCGCGTCCGTGAAGCCGCAGGCCAGCGTGGCCCCGCTCCCGGACGCCGGCTCCGCGCCCACTTCCCCGCCCACCCGGAGTTCGCCATGAACCGCTTCGTCAACTTCGGGATGCGCCTGCTTGAAGGCCTGATCGCACTCATGCTGGCCGTGATGGTGGTGCTGGTGTTCGGCAACGTAGTGCTGCGCTACGGCTTCGACTCGGGCATCACGGTCTCCGAGGAGATCGCGCGCTGGCTCTTCGTGTGGCTCACCTTCATGGGGGCGCTGGTCGCGTTGCAGCGCGAGGAGCACCTGGGCAGCGATTTCCTCGTCTCGCGCCTGGGGCCGCGGGGCCGGCAGGCCTGCCGCGTGCTGGGGCAGCTGGCCATGCTCGGGGTGTGCGGCGTGCTGCTGCACGGGGCGCTCACCCAGATGCGCATCAACGCCGACGTGCGCGCACCCGTCACCGGGGCCTCGGTGGGCATCTTCTATGCCGCCGGGGTGGTCTTCGCGGTCGGGGCCGCCGTGCTGCTCGCGGCCCAGCTGGTGCGCACGCTGCGCCGACCTGGCGAAACCGAGGGGAGCGCGCCATGACCCTCGTCGTCTTCCTGGCCTCCCTGCTCGGCGCGATGGCGCTGGGCATGCCGATCGCCTTCGCGCTGCTGGTGTCGGGCGTGGCGCTGATGCTGCACCTGGACATGTTCGATGCGCAGATCCTGGCGCAGAACGTGATCAACGGCGCCGACAGCTTCCCGCTGCTGGCCGTGCCCTTCTTCATGCTGGCCGGCGAGATCATGAACGCGGGCGGGCTCTCGCGGCGGATCGTGCGGCTCGCGATGACGCTGGTGGGGCACTACCGCGGCGGCCTGGGCTACGTGGCGATCCTGGCCGGCTGCATGCTCGCGGCGCTCTCGGGCTCGGCTGTGGCCGACACAGCCGCCCTGGCCGCGCTGCTGCTGCCCATGATGGTCAAGGCCGGTCACGACCGGGCCCTGTCGGGCGGGCTGATCGCCAGCGCCGGCATCATCGCCCCGATCATCCCGCCCTCGATCGCCTTCGTGATCTTCGGGGTGGCAGCCAATGTCTCCATCGGCAAGCTCTTCCTCGCGGGCATCGTGCCCGGGCTCATGATGGGCGCGGCCATCGCTCTGGCATGGTGGTGGGTGGCGCGGCGCGAAGCGGTGCAGCCGCCGCCGCGTGCCAGCCTTGCGGAGCGCCTGCACGCACTGCGTGAGTCGTTCTGGGCTTTGCTGCTGCCGGTGTTGGTGGTGGTCGGGCTCAAGATGGGGGTGTTCACGCCCACCGAGGCCGGGGTGGTGGCAGCCGTGTACGCGCTGGTGGTGGCTACCCTGGTCTACCGCGAGCTGTCTTGGCGCCAGCTGAGGAAGGTCTTCGTCGACGCCGCGCGCACCACGGCCGTCATCATGTTTCTCGTGGCCGCGGCGATGGTCAGCGCGTGGCTGATCACGGTGGCCGACATCCCCCGCATGCTGGTCGGCGTGCTCGAGCCGCTGCTGGACAACCCGACGCTGCTGTTGCTGGGCATCATGGCGCTGGTCATCGTGGTGGGCACCGCCATGGACATGACCCCCACGATCCTCATCCTCACGCCCGTGCTGATGCCCGTGGTCAAGGCCGCTGGCTTCGACCCCGTCTACTTCGGGGTGCTCTTCGGGATGAACAACGCCATCGGGCTGGTCACGCCACCTGTGGGCACGGTGCTCAACGTGGTGGCGGGCGTGGGGCGGATGAAGCTCGACGAAGTGACGCGCGGGGTCGTGCCCTTCATGTGCGCGCAGTTCGGCGTGCTGCTGCTGCTGGTGCTGTTTCCGTCCCTGGTGATGGTGCCCCTGCGCTGGCTGCAGGGCTGAGGGGAGCGGGCCCGTCGACGGCCTGGCCGGGTGCGGCTTGCGGTTCCTGCCCCAGCCGCTTCAGAAGCCGAGCGAGCACCACCCCCAGCGCGATCGCCGCAAGCACCAGCCCGGCGGTGCCGGCTGCCCAGAATCCCGGCGCGCCGCGCAGGGCTGCCGGGGTGCCACCCGGCCAGAGGTCGAAGGCGAGCGCGTAGCCCCCGAACAGTCCCACGCCCCACATCGCCGCGGCATTGACGGCGAAGGTGATGGTGGCGATGCGCCAGGCGCGCAGCACCACGCCGGCATAGGTCTGCGAGGCGTCGGCCAGGTGGAATACGGCCACCCAGGCCAGCAACGGCAGGGCTGCCGCCGACACCGCCGGGTTGGAGGTGTAGAGCCCCACGAGCGGCTCGCGCAGCATCGCCACGACACTGCCGCAGGCCAGCGCGAGTGCCACCGTCAGTGCCGCGCCGTGCCGTGCCAGGCGCCTGGCGTCGGCGGCGTCACGCGCGCCCAGGCGCTGCGCAACGAGCGGGCCCGTGGCGTTGGCCAGCGACATCGGCACCATGAACAGCAGGATGACCAGGTTCACCGCGATCTGGTGCCCGGCCACTGCCTCGGTGCCCAGGCGCGCGATGAAGATCGTCATGAAGGTGAAGCCCGTGACCTCCACGAGCGTGGTGGCGCCCATCGGCAGGCCCAGCCGCAGGTGTGCGCCCAGCGCTCGCCGGTCGGGCGCGTCCAGGCCGCGGCCGAAGATCGCAAACGGCGCGTAGAACGGGTCACGCCGCAGCAGCAGCGCGGCGCAGATCACCTGTGCCCACATCACGATCGCGGTGGCGATGCCGCAGCCCACCACGCCCAGGTCCGGCACGCCCAGTGCGGGCACGCCGAACACGAGCGCGGCCGACAGCGGCAGCTTCAGCGCGAGGCCCCCTATCTGCAGCACCATCACCGCCTTGGGCCGCGAGACGGCGGTGTTGAAGCCGCGGTAGACGGTGAAGAGCAGCGACGCCGGCAGCGAGAAGGCGAGCGCGAGCAGGTAGCCGCGCACCTTGTCGCCCACGGCCTCCGAGGCTTGCGAGAGCGCGAGGAAGAGCTGGGGAAAGACGAGCAGCGTGCTGCCTGCCAGGGCGGTGGCCAGCGCCACCCACACTGCCTGGTGCAGTTGGCGCCCCGCCTGCGCGGGCTGCCCGGCGCCGTAGAGCTGGCCGGCAATCGGCCCGAGGGCAAGCACCACGCTCATGAAGCCGACGAAGACGGTGATGTAGGCGGCCGAACCCACGGCCAGGGCGGCGAGATCGGCCGCCGAGTGGCGGGCCGCCAGCACGGTGTCGATGGTGCCGAAGGCGAGCACCGAGACCTGGCCGACGAGCACCGGCCAGGCCAGCGTGCCGATGCGCCGGGCGTCGGCACGCCAGGATCCCGGCGGGCTCACGCCGCTGGCACCTGCGGTCCGGCTCCGACCTCGGCTGGCGCCTGGGCCACGCCGCCCCCTGCGCGCTCGGCGTAGCGGTTGAAGCGCCAGGCGCGCGCCTCGAGCGTGATGCGCCGCCACACGGCGCGCTTCTGGCCTGGGGTGTAGGCGGTCCAGTCCTGCACCTCGTCGAAGGTGCGGCCGCAGCCCTTGCATTCGGCATCACCCTGGCTCGTCGAGCAGATGGCGATGCACGGTGCGTCGGGCGTGGTGGCGTACCAGGCAAGCCAGGCTTGCGCGGCCGCGCGCGGCATCGTCGCTTCGTCGCACTCGGTCTCGCGGAAGTAGACCATCAGCGCGTAGACCTCCGCCAGCGCGCGCACCTCGGCGCAGGCCGTGACGCCGTCGGGCGAGGGGGAGCGCTCGCGCCACCAGTTGATGGCGCTCTCGAGGTCGTTGACGTGGATGCTGGCCATGGTGCGGGGGGCGGAGCATACCGTGCCCAGCCCCGGGAGCCCGGGACGCCCCCCGGCTCAGCGGCGTTCGTTCCGCGGCCGCCAGGCGCGCACCAGCGGCGCGCTGGCCAGCCCGAGCACGATGGCCCATTCCAGCGACAGCGTGACCGTGGCCACGAAGGTCACGACCAGCGGCCCCCACTCGGCCACGCCGCTGCGCAGCAGGCGCGCGATCTCGTGCCGGTCCACCAGGCCCCAGGCCACTGCCACCAGCAGCCCGGCGATCACCGGCAGCGGCAGGTGGTGCGACAGCGGGGCGACAAAGGCCAGCAGCGCCAGCAGGAAGAGCGCTGCGCACACTGCGGCCAGCGGGGTGCGCGCGCCAGCCTCGACGTTGACGCCGGAGCGGTTGAACGAGCCGCTGCACGGGAACCCGGACGTGAAGGCGGCGGCGAAGTTCGCCAGGCCCTGGCCGATGAACTCCTGGTTGCCGTCCAGGCGGTCGCCGTGGCGACGCGCCACCGAGCGTGCGATGGCCGACGCCTCGGTGAGGGCCAGCAGCGTCATGACGAGCGTGGCCCCGAACAGGGTGCGCACCGTGTCCACGCTCAGGTCGGGCAGGGAGAGGGCGGGCAAGGGGCTTGGAAGCGCCCCGACCGTGCGCAGGGCTGGCCAATGCGGCAGCGCGTGGCGCAGTGCCGCGGCCACGAGCGAGCCGGCCACCACCGCCAGCAGCATCGCGGGGACCCATCGGTTCCAGCGCCGCGCGCCGATGGCGATCGCGCAGGTGAGGGCGCTCACGATCCAGGCGCCGGGCTGGGCTTGGCCGAGCTGCGCCCACGCCGCCTGCAGGTTGGACAGCACCCCGCCTCCCGGCAGCGACAAGCCCAGCAGCACGCCCAGCTGCGCATTGACGATCAGCAGGGCTGCACCTGCGGTGAAGCCGACGACAACAGCCTGCGGCACGTGGTCCATCAGGCGGCCCACCCGCGCCAGGCCCAGCAGCACCTGCATCATGCCCACGAGGAAGGCCAGTGTGACCGCCAGCTCGGCGTAGCGCGCGGTGAAGGGCGTGGCCAGCGGCGCCAGCAGCGCCAGGGTGGACAGCGAGATCGCGTTGGCCGGGCCGGTGACCATCAGGCGGCTCGAGCCGAACAGGGCTGCCACGATGCACGGCAGCATGGCCGCCCACAGGCCATGCTGGGGCGGCAGGCCCGCCAGGGTGGCGAAGGCCACGCCCTGGGGCAGCACCACGATGGCGCCCGTCAGGCCCGCCAGCGCGTCGGCGCGCAGCGTGCCGGCCTGGCGCCAGTCGTGGCGCCATTGCAGAAACGGCCACTTCAACGCCGGGCCTCCCGGCGCGCCAGCCACAACGTGGCGGCGCTGATCACCAGCCCGCCCGCCAGGGTGCTCGCAGCCGGCACTTCGGCGAACATGGCCCAGCCCAGCAGGGCGGCCCAGACGAGTTCGAGGAACTTGGGTGTCTGCGTGGCCGAGAGATCGGCCTCGCGGATGCCGCGCGTGAGGCAGTAGTGGCCCACGCTGCCCAGCAGCCCGCACACGAGGAAGCCGATCAGCTGCCACGCGCTCACCGGCTGCCACACCGACCAGGCGAGCGGCGCGCTCATCAGCGAGATCGTCAGGCACTGCCACAGCACGATGGTGCCGGTGCTCTCGTAGCGCGTGAGCGCTTTCGTCACGAGGAAGGAGGCAGCGAACACCGGCGCGGAGGCCAGCATCACGAGGTGGTAAAGGCCCGGGCCCTGCCCGCTCCAGTCCACGCGCGGGCCCACCACCACGAGCACGCCCGCAAAGCCCAGCAGGGTGGTGAGCCAGCGCTCCCAGCGCATCGGCTCGCGAAAGAACAGCCAGGCGCCCACCATGATGAACAGCGGCGTCGTGAAGCCGATGGCCGTGGTGTCGGCCAGCGGGATGCGCGGCAGCGCGACGAACCACAGGCACAGCCCTGCCGTGTGCAGCAGGCCGCGCACGAACTGCCCACCCACGGCTTGCGGCCGGTAGGCAGAGGGGCCGTGCCAGGCCACGAGCGGGAGCAGCACCAGGAGGCCGAAGAGGTAGCGCAGGAACTGGGCCTGGAACGGCGGCACCTGCTGGGTCAGCTCGCGCACCAGGGCATTGAGCAGGGTGAAGGCCAGGCCTGCGACGATGGTCCACAGGATGGCCTGCGTGACCGGCGGGAGGTGCCCGGTGCGACGCTCGACGGCCTGGACTGCGAGGTGCCACGCGCGGCGGGTCAGGGATGGCGGGACGGTCGACACGTTAGGTAGAGTATCCGCCCAGGCGCCTGTGCCCGAAGGCGTCCTCGAGGAGGTCGGTTTGGTCCTTGCGTCCCCTGCTGCGAGCAGCCCTTGCGTGGTGGGTGTCGGCCATGCCTCGATCGACCATGTCTTCGAGGTTCAGATGCTGCCGAGCGCCCCGCTCAAGGTTTCCGCGCAGGCCTACCGGACGCAGGTGGGCGGCATGACGGCCAACGCCGCGGTGGCAGCCTCCCGGCTCGGCGCGCGCGTGCGCATCCACGCGCCCGTCGGCGACGACGGATGGGAGGGCGTGTTCCGCGCGCACTTCGCGCGCGAGGGCGTGGACGCGCAGGGCCTGGTGGTGGTGCCGGGGGCGCAGTCGTCGGTGGCGGCGGTGGTGGTCGATGCCAGGGGCCAGCGCCTGATCATCGGGCACCGTGGCAATGCCGCCTCGCAGGCCCCGGCTCTGGCCGAAGACGCGCTGCACGGCGCAGACGTGCTGCTCACCGACCCGCGCTGCCCAAGCTGGTGCCGCAGCGCGCTCGAGCAGGCTCGCGTGCGCGGCATCACGAGCGTGCTGGACGCCGACGTGGCGCCGCACGAGGACCTGTGCGCGCTCGTGGCACTGGCGGATTGGGCCGTTTTCTCCGAGCCCGGGTTGCAGGCCTTCGCGGGCGAGGGCGCCACGCTCGAGTCCGGGCTGGAGGCGGCTCTGCACGCGGGGGCGCGGCATGCGGTGGTGACCCTGGGCGAGCGCGGGCTGCTGTGGTTGCCTGCTCCGGGCGAGCTGCAGCGCATGGCTGCTTTCGAGGTGGTGCCGGTGGTGGACACCACTTCGGCCGGCGATGTCTTCCATGCCGCCCTGGGGTGCGCCCTCGGGCGTGGCCAGGCGCCTGGCCAGGCGCTGCGCTTCGCCGCGGCTGCCGCCGCGCTGAAGTGCACGCGCCCGGGCGGGGTGCTGGCAGCTCCCACGCTCGAGCAGGTCCTGGCGGCGTTGCGGCAGCCCTAGCAGCGCCAGGGGCCGCGCGCGGCCCAGGTTCGTCTCAGCCTGGATCGCCCACCCCGAGGCGTGCGCCGATGGCCTTGAAGATCTCCAGCAGCGCCGGCTCCACCGGGATGCCGTCGCGTTCGCGCTGCGCCGCCACCTCGTACTCGGGGTCCCCGGGCATGCGTGGCGAGCCGGGCTCGGCAGCGAGTTCGCGTGCCATCGCCTCCACCTGCGCGGCCAGCGCCGGCCCGCCGGCAAAGCGCGCGGGGTCGATGACGATGAAGAAGGAGCCGATGGCCTGCGGGCGCTCCACTTCGCCGAACATCGAGGTGAGGTGCGTGCCGAAGGTGTTGCCCACCAGCGGCCCGCACAGCAGGTCGATGACGAGCGCCATCGCATAGCCCTTGTAGCCGAAGTCGCGCCCGCCCAGGGGCATCACGGCCGTGGCCTGCTGCGCATCGGTGGTGGGCGTGCCGTGCGCGTCCACCGCGGTGTCGGGGGGCAGCGGGTGGCCCTCGCGCTGCGCGTTGCGCACCCGGTTCCACGGGATCGAGGTGGTGGCCATGTCCAGGCACACGGGCTCGCCGTGGGTGCGCGGGAAGGCGATCGAGATCGGGTTCGTGCCGAAGTAGGGCCGCTGCCCGCCGTGCGGCACGGCGATGCTGTTGGCGTGCGTGAAGGACAGGCCCACCATGCCCTCGCGCGCCGCCGCGCGCGAGTACAGGCCCACCGCGCCGCAGTGCGAGGCGTTGCGCACGCCCACGGCGGCCACGCCCTGCTCGCGCGCGATCGCGATGGCCTCGCGCACCGCCCGGTGCGCCACCACGATGCCCTGGCCCTGGTCGGCCTCCACCACGGCGGTGGCCGGGCTGTTGCGCAGGACGCGGATATCCGGGCGCGCACGCACGCTGCCGTTGAGGAGCCGCTCCAGGTAGTGCGGCAGCAGCGACACGCCGTGCGAGTCGATGCCCCACAGCGTCGTCTGCACGAGGCTCTCGGCCAGGAGCGTGGCGTCCGCCTCGGGCATGCCGCTGGCGGCGAAGCAGCGCGCGGCCCAGCGGCGCATGGCCTCGGGCGGGAAGAGGGCGGAGTCGGCGTGGGTGGGTTGCAGGCTCATCGTGGGGTCGGGGTTGTCACATCACGGCGCCGAGTTGCCACGGCACGAATTCGTTCTGGCCGTAGCCGTGCAGCTCGCTCTTGCTCTTGCCGCCCGAGGCGGTGTCGAGGATGAGCTGGAAGATGCGCGCGCCGCAGGCCTGGACGGAGTCGGTGCCTTCGACGATGGCGCCGCAGTCGAGGTCGATGTCCTCGGCCTGGCGCTGCCACAGCGCGGTGTTGGTGGAGAACTTCAGCGACGGGCTCGGGGCGCAGCCATAGGCCGAGCCGCGCCCGGTGGTGAAGCAGATGAGGTTGGCACCGCCTGCCACCTGGCCCGTGGCCGAGACGGGGTCGTAGCCGGGCGTGTCCATGAAGACCAGGCCCTTGGTCGTGACGGGCTGCGCGAACTCGAAGACGTCGGTGAGGTTGGTCGTGCCGCTCTTGGCGATGGCTCCGAGGCTCTTTTCGAGGATGGTTGTCAGGCCGCCCGCCTTGTTGCCGGCGGACGGGTTGTTGTCCATCTTCATGCCGTGGCGCTCGGTGTAGGCCTCCCACCAGCGGATGCGTGCCAGCAGCCGGGCCGCCACCTCGGGGCTGGCCGCGCGCCGTGTGAGCAGGTGCTCGCCACCGTAGACCTCGGGCGTCTCGGAGAGGATCGCCGTGCCGCCGTGGCGCACCAGCAGGTCCACCGCGGCGCCCAGTGCCGGGTTGGCGCTGATGCCCGAGTAGCCGTCGCTGCCGCCGCACTGCAGGCCCACGGTGAGGTGGCTGGCGGGCACCGGGCGGCGCTGCACACGGTTGGCCTCGGGCAGCAGGGCCTGGATGAGCTCGACGCCGCGCGCCACGGTGCGCGCCGTGCCGCCGGTGTCCTGGATGTTGAAGGCGATGAGGCGCGCGCCCTCCTGCAGGCCTTCCTGGGCCACCAGGCCCTGGATCTGGTTCGTCTCGCAGCCCAGGCCCACCACGAGCACCGCGGCAAAGTTGGGATGCCGCGCGTAGCCGCCCAGCGTGCGGCGCAGCACCAGCAGTTCCTCGCCGTCGCTGGCGGTGGCGCAACCCATGCCGTGCGTGAGTGCCACCACGCCGTCGACGTTCGGGTAGGGGGCCAGGCGCTCGGGGTGGACGTCGCGGCGGAAGGCGTCGGCAATCGCGCGCGCGGCGGTGGCCGAGCAGTTCACGCTCGTGAGCACGCCGATGTAGTTGCGCGTGGCAATGCGCCCGTCGGCGCGCACGATGCCCTCGAAGGTGGCGGGCGTGGCGAAGTAGGCGGTCGGCGTGGCGCCGGCGCCGGGCTCGTGGTGGCGCGCGAAATCGGCGTAGGCCAGGTTGTGCACGTGCACGTGCTGGCCCGGGGCGATGGGCTGCGTGGCGTGGCCGATGACCTGGTCGTAGCGGCGCACGGGCTCGCCGGCGGCGATCGGCCGCGTGGCCACCTTGTGGCCGGGCGGGACGAGCCCGGACACCGACACGCCCTCGCCCGGCAGCAGCGTGCCACCCAGCAGCTGGGCGCGGGCGATGACGACGTTGTCGTGGGGGTGGATGCGGATGACGGGTGGAGCGCTCATGGGCGGGAAGTTTCCCACGCGCGTGGCGCACCCCTACCTGGGGCTTGCTCGGCTTGCTTCGTCTCAACGGCGTGCGGATCGGGCCGGATCAGCATCGGTCCGGTTCCTGCCTCCCTCCCGGATGCCCTGTTCTGCGAAATGACCGCCAAGCTGCTGATCTTCCATCACGACGCCCGCGAGCGCGTGCGCCGGCTCGGCGCGGCGCAGGCGTCGGCGTC
>CAILKA010000368.1 GCA_903834645.1 uncultured beta proteobacterium | reverse complement strand
TCGCTAATCCAGTGCAGGCGTTGCAGATGTGCCGAATCTGAGGCGTTGCGCCCTGGACATGTGACGCTTTACTGAAAGGCCCTCGGAAAGGTGTTTCACATCATGGCACGTGATGCCCTCTTGGATATGTACCTCAAGGACGTGTCGGTGTTCCCCGTCCTTACCCGGGAACAGGAGGGCGCCCTGGCCCGCAAATTGCGCGCTGGGGATCGCACGGCCCGCCAGGACATGATCCAGTGCAACCTCCGCCTGGTGGTCAGCGTGGCCCGCCAGTACGAGCACCAGGGCATGCCGATCCTCGACGTCATCGAGGAGGGCAACATCGGTCTGATGCGTGCGGTCGAACGGTTTGATCCGGACATGGAGTGCCGCTTTTCGACCTATGCCGTCCACTGGATCAAGCAGGCCATCCGCCGTGCGCTCTTGGAAAAGGTCAAGAACATTCGCGTGCCGGCCTACATGGCCGAACTGGTGGCCCGCTGGAAGCGCTTCTCGCGCGAGCATCCCGGCGTGACCGACGTCAAGGAGATCGTCCGGGTCCTCAAGCTGCCGAGCGAGAACATCAAGCTCATCGAGCGGATCATTCGCACGTCCCAATTGTCGGGGGCCAACCTCGACACCGAAGAAGTCAGCGACCTGTCGTCCTTCTTTGAGGACACCCACGAGGGCATCGACCCTGAAGCCGTCCTGGGCAGTGCCGAGGATGTGCGCTTCGTCCAGGAGCGCCTGACCATGATCGGCGCCCGTGAGGCCGACGTCCTCCGCTACCGCTATGGATTGGATGATTACCCGGTCATGACCCTCGAGGAGATCGGCTCGCTGCTCGGGATCACGCGCGAACGCGTGCGGCAAATCAAGGAGAAGGCCCTCTCGCGTCTCCGGCACGTGAGCCGCTCCCGATCGCTGGAAAGTTTCCTCGGCTGATCTTCCTGCTAGATTGGTGGCTTCCGGCCCCGGCATCCGCCGGGGCCTTGTGCTACCCGGGACTCACACCATGGCTTCCAACTACTCGTTCGATGTCACCACTGGCTGCGATCTGCAGGAGGTGGACAACGCGGTCAATCAGTCGCAAAAGGAGGTCACGCAGCGCTTCGACTTCAAGGGGTCGCACGTGCTCATCGACTTCCAGCGCGGCGAGAACCTGATCAAGCTCGAGGCCGAAGGCGAAATGCGGCACACGGCGCTCATCGATGTGCTGCGCGGCAAGTTGATCAAGCGCGGCGTGAGCGTGAAGAACCTCGAATTCACCGATCCCAAGCCGGGCAGCCACGAGATCCTCCGCTCCGACGTGAAGCTCAAGATGGCCCTCGACGCCGAGACGGCGAAGAAGGTCACCGCCGCGATCAAGGAGGCGAAGCTCAAGAAGATCACGGCCAGCATTCAGGGCGAGCAGGTGCGCGTGACGAGCCCCGACAAGGACGCGCTGCAGGAGTGCATCGCGATGCTGCGGAAGGGCGACTACGGCGTGGAGCTGCAGTTCGGCAATTTCCGTTAGCCTGCGGGGGCCCCGCGAACGCTGGCGCCGCCCGTCCGGTTGGGCGCGCGGGCGTCGTGGGGGCCCGTTCCGTGCCGACAACGGCTAGATTTGGTGGATGCTCAAGTTCGGTCTGGTCACCCTCGGGTGCGATAAGAATACGGTAGACTCCGAGCGGTATCTGGCGGACCTGGTTGCCCATGGCGCCGAGCCGGTGCAGGACCTCGGCGACGCCGACGTGATCGTGGTCAACACCTGCGGCTTCATCGACGCGGCCAAGGCCGAAAGCATCGAGGCCATCGTTGATGCGGCGCGCCTCAAGGACGAGGGCCAGGTCAAGGCGGTGTTTGCAATCGGCTGCATGGTCGAGCGCCACAAGTCCGAACTGGTAGAGGCGCTCCCCGAGGTCGATGTCTTCCTCGGCAACTCCGAGACCGATCGTCTGGTGCCGGAGCTGGTGGAGCGTGGCCTGTTGGGTGGCTCACTCGTGGAGCACCCGGGTGTGCGCCTCTTCGGCGGTGACCTGCCGCACGTGCGCTACCTCAAGATCTCGGAGGGGTGCGATCACGGCTGCGCGTTTTGCGCCATCCCGCTCATGCGAGGCAAGCACCGCAGCTTTGCGTTGTCCGATCTCGTGCGCGAGGCGCAGCTCCTCGAGGCCCAGGGGGCTCGCGAGATCAACCTCGTGGCACAGGACCTCGCGCACTATGGG
>CAILKA010000367.1 GCA_903834645.1 uncultured beta proteobacterium | reverse complement strand
TGCAGCGGGGCGATGGGGTGGGCAGCAGGCGTGGGTGGGGTGGTGGGAATTGGTGCGGCGCAGTGCGATGCAGATGATGGAGGCCACTGCCACCACGGGCAACTGGCAGGCAACTGGCGGGCAACTGGCGTGCAACTTGAGGATTGAATTCGTGAACTCGATCACGCCGGGGTTCCGTGCGCTGGCCCGATGCGTTGACTCAAACGGCCGTGAAACGCTCCAATGGCTCGCACGAAAACGGTGCACACCCCCCCTTGAGCACAGACTCCATTCGCAGCCGATTCGGGACGCTGGGCCCGTATGCCGGCACACCCCTGGAAGACCCGGGCGGTCTTCGGCGCTCGCCCGACTCGCGGCCGGCCCCTGCCGCGCAGAGCGCCGAGCTGCGCATGTCGGGGTCGCCTACCTACGGGCCGCCGTCGCTGGCCCAGGGCGTGCAGGCTGGCGTGGCGGTGGCTCAGGCCGGGTTGGCCACCTCGCGGTGGCTGGAGGCTGCGCCGACACGTGCGCCAGCGTCCTCCTCGCCAAGCCCCGGGCCCGGCGAATCCGGCCCCGGTGCAGCGGAACTGCGCAGCCAGGCAGGTGGTGTGGAGCCGTCGGCGGGCGGAGTGCCGCTCGCGCTGGCCGACATGCTGGCGAGGGCCCCGCAGGCGGCCGACGCCTTGCGCGACTCCGGCTCGGATCTGCAAGCCTGGCTGGACATCGCCACCGGGCGCATGGCGCTGAGGGCCGCGCAAGAGATTCGGGGTCGCGAGCAACTGGCGAGCGAAGAGCCGCCACCTGAGCCGCCACCTGAGCCGCAGGTCGTCAAGCGTGCGCCTGAAGTGCAAGTGGCCGAGGCACGGCCGGCCCCAGTGCGGCCGCCTGAGGTGCAGCAGGCCAGCTCGCCGACCGTGGCCGAAGGGGTCTCGACGCCCTCTGCCGAACCGGAGCGGGCCTTGCCGCAGCGGATGGTGAGCCCGGCACAGGTGGACGATGCGCCCGCCCAGGCGCCAGAGCCCAGCCAGCCAAGCCAGCCAGCCCGGGCGCGTGAGGGGGCCGAGCAGCGCGTGCGCGCCGCGCTCGACCTCGCCCGGCGCAGCTTCGGTACCGCACTCGAGCGCCTGGACGCGCAGCTGGAGCCAGCGCTGGCTGCGGCCGCGTCACGCCTGGGTGGCAGCGAGCCGTTGGCGGCGGCCGAGTCGGCCGCCGCGCGCATGCGCGGCCAGCCCGAGCGCGCCATCCCATTGCACACGGGGCCGGAAATGCCCGGGGTTCTGGCGCTGCTGCGCTGGGACTTTGCGCCCCTGACCGAACCTCTGCCTCCGATCTCGGCCGCACCCGGGTGAGGCAAGCGGGCCGCCCGTTTCGGGCAGCCCGGTCAAGCCACTGCGCCTCGCACGTTCAGGTGCAGCGCATAGAGCGAGTGGCTGGCCGCCATGAAGAGCCGGTTGCGCTTGGGCCCGCCGAAGCACAGGTTGGCGCAGCGCTCGGGCAGGTGGATGTGGGCGAGTGCGCGGCCAGAGGGGTCGTACACCCGCACGCCGTCCAGGCCCGCGGGGTCGGTGCCGAGCGAGCCGTCGCTGCCCAGCGCGCACCAGACGTTGCCCAGCGCATCGACCGCGATGCCGTCGTACGCGCCCGGGCCCTGGGCACTGACGTACAGGCGCTTGTTGGCCAGGTGGCCACCCGGCTCCACGTCGTAGGCCCAGATGAGCCGGTGCGGCCTGGCGCGGCTCTCCACTACGTACAGCGTTCGCTCGTCGGGCGAGAAGGCCAGGCCGTTGGGCCCGGCCAGGTCGCGCAGCACGCATTGCAGCGCACCTGATGCGGGATCGATGCGGTAGACACCCTGGAAGGGCAGCTCGGGCTCGGCCGGCTCGCCCTCCCACCAGCCCAGGATGCCGAAGGGCGGATCGGTGAACCAGATCGAGCCGTCGCTCGCACAGACGATGTCGTTGGGCGAGTTCAGCCGCTTGCCCTCGTAGCGATCGGCCAGCACCGTGATGCGCCCGTCGTACTCGGTGCGCGTGACGCGGCGCGTGCCGTGCTCGCAGGCCAGCAGCCGGCCCTGGCGGTCGCGCGCCAGGCCGTTGGCGTGGTGCGAGGGGTGGCGGAACTCGCTGAGTTGGCCCGAGCAGTCGTCCCAGCGCAGGATGCGGTCGGTGGGGATGTCGGAGAAGAGCAGGTAGCGGCCGTCGCCGAACCACACCGGCCCCTCGGCCCAGTAGAAGCCGCTGGCCAGCTGCTCCACCGTGCCCGACATCAGGCGCAAGCTGAGAAAGCGCTCGTCGAGCACCTCGATGCGCGGGTCGGGCAGGCGCTGGCTCGGGGTGAAGTCGAAGGTGGGGCCTTGGTCCATGGGGATCCTTCTTGCACGTGGATGCGGCGCCTGGGCAGGGCCGCAGGAATCAGAACGGGCCCTGCTTGACGAACCCGCCACCTTGGTAGAGGGCCGCCGGGTCGCTGAGGTCGATCGAGGGCTGTCGTGCCTCCACGGCCGGGCGGAAGGGCTCGGAGCTGTCCTGCGGCCGAAAGCCGACATGGCGGGCGCGCGCGTTGTCCCACCACGTGAGCCGGTTGTCGGACATCCCGTACATCACCGTGTGGCCCACCGCGGGCGCGGTGAGGCAGGCCACCACGAGGCGCTCGAGATCGTCGTAGCTGAGCCAGGTGGCGAGCATGCGCCGGTCTTTCGGCTCGGGGAAGGCCGAGCCGATGCGCAGGCACACCGTCTCGATGCCGTAGCGGTCGAAGTAGAAGCGCGAGAGCTGCTCGCCAAAGGCCTTGGAGATGCCGTAGTAGCCGTCGGGCCGTGCAGGCATCGCGGGGTCGATCGTCTCGTCCTGGCGGTAGAAGCCCGTGACGTGGTTGGAGCTGGCGAACACGATGCGCCGCGTGCCGTGGATGCGTGCGCCTTCGTAGAGGTTGTAGACGCCCTCGATGTTGGCCGGCAGGATCTCGTCGAAGGGCCGCTCCACCGACACCCCGCCCAGGTGCACGACGGCCTGCACGCCCTCCAGCAGCGCCTGCACCGCGGCGCGGTCCTGCAGTGCGGCGGGGCGCACCTCTTCACCGGCGGCGGCCGCGCCTAGCTCGGCGATGTCGCTCACGCGCAGCACCTCGCACAGGGCCTTCAGGCGCGGGCGCAGCACGCGCCCGAGGCCGCCCGCGGCGCCAGTGAGCAGCAGGCGCGGGATGCGCAGCGGGGTGGTGGAGGCGGTGGTGGCGGT
>CAILKA010000366.1 GCA_903834645.1 uncultured beta proteobacterium | reverse complement strand
CTACTCCGGCCGCGAAGTGATGGCCGAGTTCCGCCGCGCCACGGGCCTGCCCACGGCCACCAACATGGTCGCCACGGACTGGCGCCAGCTCGTGCACGCGCTGGCGCTGCAAGCGGTGGACATCCCGCTGGCCGACCCGCACTTCTGGACCCTCTCCGGCTCGGTACGCGTGGCCCAGACCTGCCGCGACTGGAACCTCACCTGGGGCTCGCACTCGAACAACCACTTCGACGTGTCGCTGGCGATGTTCACGCACGTCGCGGCTGCTGCGCCGGGGCGTGTCACGGCCATCGACACGCACTGGATCTGGCAGGACGGCCAGCGCCTGACGCGCGAGCCGCTGAAGATCGTCGACGGGTGCGTGAAGGTGCCGCAGGCGCCAGGCCTGGGCATCGAGCTCGACATGGCCGAGGTCCAGAAGGCGCACGCGCTGTACCAGCAGCATGGCCTGGGAGCACGCGACGACGCGCTGGCGATGCAGCACCTGATGCCGGGCTGGCGCTTCGACCCCAAGCGGCCCTGCCTGGTGCGCTGACCGCCCAGCCCCCGCGACGGCACCCATGACCGCAGCCGCGACCGTCCCCGTGACCGTGCGCATGCACGAGTCGGACAACGTGGCCATCGTCGGCAACGAAGGCGGCCTGCCCGCGGGCACCGCGCTGCCGGGCGGCCCGGTGCTGCAACAGGCCGTGCCGCAGGCCCACAAGGTGGCGCTCGTGGACATCGCCGCGGGCGAGCCGGTCATCCGCTACGGTGTCGTGATCGGCCGCGCCCGCGCCGCGATCGCAGCCGGCAGCTGGGTGCACGAGCGGTTGCTCGAGATGCCCGCCGCGCGCGAGCTGACCGGCCTGCCGATGGCCACCGTCCAGCCACCTTCGCTGCCGCCCCTGGAGGGCCACACCTTCGAGGGCTACCGCAACGCCGACGGCAGCGTGGGCACGCGCAACCTGCTGGCCATCACGCAGACCGTGCAGTGCGTGGCCGGCGTCGTCGAAGTGGCCGCCGAGCGCATCCGGCGCGAGCTGCTGCCGCAGTTTCCGAACGTCGACGGCGTGGTGGCGCTCGAGCACGGCTACGGCTGCGGTGTGGCCATCGATGCGCCCGGTGCCGAGATCCCGATCCGCACGCTGCGCCACCTCGCGCGCAACCCGAACTTCGGCGGCGAGGTGCTGGTGGTGAGCCTGGGCTGCGAGAAGCTGCAGCCCGCGCGGCTGCTGCCTCCGGGCAGCATCCCGCTGGCCGCGGGCGAGGAGACCGCCGACGTGGTGTGCCTGCAGGACGCGCAGCACGTGGGCTTCGAATCGATGGTGCGCAGCATCGTCGACCGCGCCCGCGTGCACCTGGAGCGCCTGAACGCGCGCCGGCGCGAGACGGTGCCCGCCAGCGAGCTCGTGGTGGGCGTGCAGTGCGGGGGCAGCGACGCCTTCTCGGGTGTCACCGCCAACCCGGCGGTGGGCGTGTGCGCCGACCTGCTCGTGCGTGCCGGCGCCACCGTGATGTTCTCCGAGACCACCGAGGTGCGCGACGGTGTGGCGCAGCTCACCGCGCGCGCCGCCAGCCCCGAGGTGGCGCAGGCCATCGTGCGCGAGATGGCCTGGTACGACGACTACCTGCAGCGCGGCGGCGTGGACCGCAGCGCCAACACCACGCCGGGCAACAAGGCCGGGGGCCTGTCCAACATCGTCGAGAAGGCGATGGGCTCGATCGTGAAGTCAGGCAGCGCGGCCATCGCGGGCGTCGTGCCCCCCGGGGAGCGCGCCACGCAGCGCGGCCTGCTCTACGCCGCCACGCCGGCCAGCGACTTCATCTGCGGCACGCTGCAGCTGGCAGCAGGCATGAACCTGCACGTCTTCACCACCGGCCGCGGCACTCCATACGGCCTGGCCGCCTGCCCCGTGGTGAAGGTGGCCACGCGCAGCGAACTCGCACGGCGCTGGCACGACCTGATGGATCTCGACGCCGGCCGCATCGCCAGCGGCGAGGCCTCGGTGCAGGAGATGGGCTGGGCGCTCTTCCAGCTGCTGCTGGAGGTGGCCAGCGGCCGGCGCACCTGGGCCGAGCACTGGAAGCTCGAGAACCCGCTCGCGCTCTTCAACCCGGCTCCCATCACCTGAGGGCACAT
>CAILKA010000365.1 GCA_903834645.1 uncultured beta proteobacterium | reverse complement strand
CACCGTGCCTTCGCGGATCTCGTGGCCGGTGATAGACGCATCGAGCAGTGCATTGATGCCCGCCATCACCCCGCCGATGTCGGGCGGGTTGGGGTTGAGCTTGGCGCGGATGGCGTCGGCCAGCGTGGCCAGGCAGGCCACGCGGCCGGTGTGCGCAAGCGCTGCCAGGTCGGGTTTCACCGCGCGGTACAGCGTGCCCACCAGCCGCTCGTGGCCGAAGAAGTCTCGGCGCAGGGCATCCGGCGAGATGAGCTCGTTCACGCCATCGTCGATCTTCTTCAGCCGCTGGAAGTCGCCCAGCGGCAGCGCCTCGATGCCGGCGAGGTCCACGCCCTTGTTCGCGCAATACGCGCTGGCGTCTTCCACCGCGCGAGCCAGGGCCTGCGCCAGCTCGGCCTTGTCGCGCACAGGGTTGGCGCTGCCACCGCCCTTGCCGTAGATGGCGAGCGCCTTCTCCAGTGACGCGAAGACGTTCGCATAGTCCACGATCACGCCGCTGTGCTTGCCGGGGAACACGCGGTTGGCCCGGGCGATGGTCTGCATCAGCGTGTGGTTGCGCATCGGCTTGTCGAGGTACACCGTGGAACAGCTCGGCGCATCGAAGCCGGTGAGCCACATCGCGCAGACGAAGACCAGCCGCAAGGGGTCCGTGGTGTCCTTGAATTTCTCGTCGAGCCCAGGCTGCGAGTCGTTCATGCGCTTGCGATGCGGCTCAATGTCCAGGCCCAGCGCGGCCATCTGCGCGATCTCGTTCTGGCCCGGCGACACGATCACCGCCATGTCGGTGGTGTTCAGCGCATCGAGCCGTCGCAGCAACTCCGCCTTGCGCACATCCCGCCGCGCCTGCTCGGCGGAGCGCTCGTCCCCCAGCGGGCGCATCGCCAGCTCGCCCAGCTCGGTCTGCACCCGCTTCGTCTCATCGGCCCAGTGCTGGCGCACCTTGTCGTGCATGCGCAGCGCGGTGGCCTTGTCGATGGACACCACCATCGCCTTGCCGAAGAAGCCGCGGTCGAGGAAGTGGCGCACGATGTCGCGGGCCACGGCTTCGAGCCGGTCGTCGCGGGTGATCAGGTGGTACTGACGGCCCAGCTCGCGCTCGAGCCGGGCCTCCTGGTCGGGGTCGAGGCCAGCGTTCTCGATGAGCTCGTAGATCTCGTCGTTGAGGTCCGCGTTGACCAGTTGCAGCTCGGGCGTGCGGTTCTCGTAGAAGAGCGGCACCGTGGCGCCGTCCTCGATGGACTGCTGGAAGTCGTAGACCGACACATAGTCGCCAAAGACCTCGCGCGTGCGCTCCTCGCCCGCGATCAGCGGCGTGCCGGTGAAGGCCAGGAAAGTGGCACGCGGCAGCGCGGCGCGCATGTTCAGCGCGAGCGTGTCGTACTGGCTGCGGTGCGCCTCGTCGGTCAGCACGATCACATCCGAGCGGTCGCACAACACCTCGGCGCTCTGGAACTTGTGAACCAGCGTGAAGACATAGCGCTGGTTGCCCGCGAGCAGCTCGCGCAGGTGCGCGCCGCTCGCGGCATGGCTGTCGGCGGCCTCGCCCACCGCGCCGGTGGCCTTGAAGGTCTTGGCGATCTGCTCGTCGAGCTCCACCCGATCGGTCACGACCACGAAGGTCCAGTTGCCCGGCAGCGTGCGCAGCACCTTCTGCGCGAAGAACACCATCGAGAAGCTCTTGCCGCTGCCCTGCGTCTGCCAGAACACGCCGCCACGGCCGTGGCCCATGGAACGGGCCTGCAGCATCGAGGCGATGGCGTTGTTCACGCCCAGGAACTGGTGGTTCTGCGCCAGCACCTTCACGAGCGAAGCCTTGTGCTCCGAGAACAGGGTGAAGTTCTCCACCAGGTCGAGCAGCCGGGTGGGCTGGCAGGTGCCGCGGAGCATCACCTCCAACGACACGCGGCGCGGCTCGTCCTCGCGCTCGATGCGCTTCCACTCCACCCAGCGCTCCCAGTCGGCGGTGAGCGAGCCCACCCGGCTGTCGGTGCCATTGCTCGCGATCATCAGCGCGTTGAAGACGAAGAGCGCCGGGATCTGCTCCTTGTAGTGGGTGAGGTTCTCGTCAAAGGCCGCGCGTGCGGGCACGCCGGGCTTCTTCAGCTCGATCACCACCCAGGGCAGGCCATTCACGAAACCCACCAGGTCGGGGCGGCAGGTGTAGAGCGCGCCCGTCACGCTGAGCTGGCTCACGAGCAGGAAGTCGTTGCCAGCCGGGTTCGTCCAGTCGATCACGCGCACGCGTTCGGTCTTCTGCCCGCCGTGCACCGGATCGGGCACCGAGATGGCCACGCCGTCCTTGAGCAGCGCGTAGACCTCGCGGTTGGCCGCGGCCAGGCTCATGGCCGAGCGGTCGCGGCTCAACTCGTCGACGGCACGGGCCAGCGCCTCGGCCGCCGCGCCCGGGTTCAGCCGTTCGAGCGCCGAGCGCAGCCGGCCTGTCAGCACCACCTCGCCCTTGGTCTCGCGGCCCAGCGTGGAGGCTGAGT
>CAILKA010000364.1 GCA_903834645.1 uncultured beta proteobacterium | reverse complement strand
CCGAGACCGACCTCTTCGGCGAGCAGGCGGTGCTGTGCGGGGGTACGGTGGAGCTCATCAAGGCCGGCTTCGAGACGCTGGTGGAAGCCGGCTACGCGCCGGAGATGGCCTACTTCGAATGCCTGCACGAGCTCAAGCTGATCGTCGACCTCATCTACGAGGGCGGCATCGCCAACATGAACTACTCGATCTCCAACAATGCCGAGTACGGTGAGTACGTGACGGGGCCCCGCCTCGTCACCGACGAGACTCGAGCCATCATGCGCCAGACCCTGCGCGACATCCAGACCGGCGAGTACGCCAAGAGCTTCATCCTCGAGAACCGCGCAGGCGCCCCGACGCTCACCTCGCGCCGTCGCCTGACGGCTGAGCACCCGATCGAGGTCGTGGGCGAGAAGCTGCGTGCGATGATGCCGTGGATCAAGGCCAACAAGCTCGTCGACCGCAGCCGCAACTGAGGCCCGCCGGCGCGGCAGGCCTGGCCCGCCGCGCCGCCCGACGCTGAACTGCTGCTTCGACCCGGACCCGAAAGTGGACCCCAACGAGACCGTACCCCGTCAGCCCCGCAAGGGGCTGTACGTGCTTCCCAACCTGTTCACGATCGCTGCGCTCTTTGGCGGCTTCTATGCGATCGTGATGGCCATGAACGGCCGCTTCGAGCAGGCCGCGCTCGGCATCTTCTGCGCCATGGTGCTCGACAGCCTGGACGGACGCGTGGCGCGCATGACCAACACGCAGAGCGCGTTTGGCGAGCAGATGGACAGCCTGTCCGACATGGTTTCCTTCGGCGCGGCACCTGCGCTCGTGATGTACGAGTGGGCCTTCCGTGGCCTGGGCCGCTGGGGTTGGCTCGCGGCCTTCGTCTACTGCTCGTGCGCGGCACTGCGCCTGGCGCGCTTCAACACCAACATCGGGGTGGTGGACAAGCGCTATTTCCAGGGGCTGCCGAGCCCGGCTGCTGCGGCGCTTGTCGCGGGATTCGTGTGGGTGCTCGAGGACTTTGGCCTGAAGGGCACGCGCGAGGCTGGCGTGCTGGCCTGGGGCGCCTTTGCCGTCACCTTATACGCCGGGCTCACGATGGTGACCAACGTCCCCTTCTACAGCTTCAAGGACGTGAGCCTGAAGCGCTCCGTGCCCTTCATCGTCATCGTCGCGCTCGCACTGATGATCGCCGTCATCAACATCCACCCACCCGCGGTCCTCTTCGCGCTGTTTTGCGTCTACGGCGTGTCGGGCTATGCGGTGTATGCCTGGCGCAGGATGAAGGGCAAGCCAGTCAGCGTCATCGCCACCTCAACCGATGAGCCCGACGAAGCCGGCCTCCATCGGTGAAGGGGCTGCCATGACCGACAAGCTGATCATCTTCGACACCACGCTTCGCGACGGCGAGCAGTCGCCCGGCGCCTCGATGACGCGCGAGGAGAAGCTGCGCATTGCGCGCCAACTCGAGCGTTTGCGCGTGGACGTGATCGAGGCCGGTTTCGCCGCCTCCAGCAATGGCGACTTCGAGGCCGTGAGGG
>CAILKA010000363.1 GCA_903834645.1 uncultured beta proteobacterium | reverse complement strand
GGGCATGCCGCTTGCGCTCCCGCACCTGGGCCGGGCTTGCCGGTGCTTGCGCCGCCGGGGCAGGCGGCCAGGCGGGCAGGCCGCGCGGCGTCGTGCCGCCGGTCCGGCGCGGGGCGTGCACGGCGATCGTCATGTCGCGCTTGCGGGCGAAGCCGGGCGCAGCCCGCACCTCGAATCCGGATCGCGCCAGCCCTTCCCGAACCGCCTTGGCGGCACTCCAGGTGGCGACCATGGCCTGCGGGGCTGCCAGGCGGGACAGGGCGCCCAGGACCCTGGGTGTCCACATCTGCGGGTTGCACGCAGGGGAGAATCCGTCCAGGAAGAAGGCGTCCGCGCGCAGGCGCAGACGCGGCAGCCAGTGGGTCACGTCGCCCAGCGCCAGCCACAGCCGCACCGCGCCCTCATCGAACTCGAGCAGGTGCAGGCCGGGCTCGGGCGCGGGCCAGGCCTCGATCAGCGAGGCGGCCTGCTCGCGCGTTTGCGTAGCCGCGTGGGCGCGCGCCAGATCGTCACGGTGGGCGGGGTGGCCCTCGATCGAGACCATGTGCAGTCGCCTGGAGCGCAGCGGGTCTGCGCGCCAGGCTTGCCAGGTGGCCAGGAAGTTGTGGCCCAGGCCGAAGCCGGTTTCGAGGATCGTGAAGTCGTCGCGCCCCTGCCAGCGCGAGGGCAGGCCGTTGCCTGCGAGGAACACGTGCCGGGCCTGCTCGGTGGCCCCTTCGCGCGGGTGGTACAGGTCGTCGAAGGTGCGCGAGCGCGGCACCCCGTCGGAGTCGAACTCGATGTCGGCCAGCTCGAGCGCGGCCGCTCGCGCCTTCATTCGCAGGCGCGCTGCTCGAGCCAGGCGAGCAGGTCGTCGCGCGCCTCGGACAGGCCGCGGTAGTCGAGCACCGCCGGGCTCATCGACGCCAGTGCGGCATGCAGCCGCCTGGCCTGCCCGGGCCCGGCAAGCGCCTGCACGAGCGGCGTCACCTGCACACCGATCGTGAACACGGCCATCGGGCCGCCACAGGCGGATGCCGGCAGCGGCAGGAAGGTCTGGCGCTCGGTGCGCCACCAGGCTGCCCGCGCCACCGCCTCGGGGTCGCCCACGGGCCAGGGTTCGCGCAGGCTGCGCTGGGGGTGTGCGTGCAGCCGCGGGTGCGTGCCCAGGCTCCAGACGAAGCGCTCGTGTGCCGGCCCGGCGCACATCAGCGCCGGCAGCTTGTCGCCCGCGGCGATCAGGCGCTCGTTGTCGGCCACCGGCGCGTGCACGCTGCGAAAGTGCAGGCCGGCCTTGTCTTGCGGCGCCCAGTGGGAGGGCAGGGCCACGGCGAGCCAGGGCACGGTGCCGTCGCGCCCGTCGAGCAGTGCAAAGTCCTCCTCGAAGGCCAGGCTCAGCAGTGCGGCCAGGCGCCACCGGGGTGCGAGCGCGCGCAGGCAGCGCCCGACCTCGTCGCCCAGGCCAAAGGCGCCCGCGTGCTCATCGTGCACGGCATGCCCGTCTGCCGGCACGCGCACGCCCAGTGCGGTGGCCGCCTGGCCATCCCAGCGGAAGTGCTGTGCATGCTCAGTGGCTGCATGGGCGGCCAGGCAGCCCAGGGCCGCAGCGGCATCGAAGCCGGGGCGTTCTACCAGCGCCTGCGATCCAAAGGCCGAGAGCACGGCCAGCTTTTCACGCTGGTGGCGCGAGCCGGGTGAGCAAGGGGTCAGGTGCCGAGCACCAGGCGCCAGGCGCCGCAGGCCCGGCTGCATGCGAAAAGGGGCAACGACGGCAGCGTCGAAGTCGAAGCTCACTTCAGGCTCCGACGGCCGCGCGGCGCGCCTTCAGACGCGCTTGCGGTACTCGTGCGTGCGGGTGTCGATCTCGACCTTGTCGCCGCTCTCGACGAACAGCGGCACCGTGATCTCGAAGCCCGTGCCGACGAGGGTGGCCGGCTTCATCACCTTGCCGGAGGTGTCGCCCTTGACGCCGGGCTCGGTGATGATCTCGCGCACCACGGTGGTGGGCAGCTCCACCGAGATCGCCTTGCCGTCGTAGAAGGTCACTTCCACGGGCATCGAGTCCTCCAGGTACTGGATCGCGTCGCCCATGTTGTCGGCCTCGACCTCGTACTGGTTGTACTCGGTGTCCATGAACACGTACATCGGGTCGGCGAAGTAGGTGTAGGTGCACTCCTTCTTGTCGAGGATGATCTGGTCCATCTTGTCGTCGGCCTTGAAGACGACCTCGGCGCCGCCGCCGTTGAGCAGGTTCTTCATCTTCATGCGCACGGTGGCCGCGCCGCGCCCCCCGCGGCTGTATTCGGTCTTGAGCACGACCATCGGGTCCTTGCCCTGCATGATCACGTTGCCGGCACGGATTTCCTGCGCGAGTTTCATGGCGTTCTGCCCTGTCGTTGAGTCGGGGTAGGCGGATAGTTGCCCGCCCTGCAAAGCCTCTGATTCTAGCCCGCGCCGGCACGGTGCGTCGAGGCAAACGCCAGCAGCTGCGAGACGAGGTCGGGCTGGGCAGCCAGCCGGCTGCGCCAGGCGCGGACCGCCGCCTGCCAAGGCTGCAGCGGCGGCAGGCACAGCCCCTGGGCCGGGCAGCGATCGCGCGGCTCTCCACCCTCCACCCCCTCCAGGGCTTCCGGCCCGAAGCCGGGCGCGGTTGCATTCCACGCCCGCCACGCGCCCGCCAGTGTCTGCGCCACGTCCGCCGGGGCAGCCAGGGCATCGAGCATCGCTTCGACCTTGGCGGCCTGCACACTGTCTTCCTGCGGGTAGGCCTGCCACAGGAACGGCACGCCGGCCCAGATCGCGCGCACGAGGGAATCCTCGCCCCGCACCGTGGCGAGGTCCGCGCTCCACAGCAGCCGGTCGAAGTCGTCCTGCTCGAGCCAGGGCAGGGCGTGCACGCGCGTGCCCGGCAACCAGCCTGCCTGGGCGCCGACGCGCTGGGCCGGCCCCGGCGTGAGCAGCACCGCCAGCGGCCCGGCTCCCGCTACCTGCGCAAAGGCGGCGGGCAGTTGCGCCAGGGCCGGTGCATCGTCGTAACAGAAGACGACGATCACGCGCTCGCCGGCTCGGCGTGACAGGCCGTGCGCGTCGAGCCAGGCGTCGCGCGCGAAGGCGTCGCGCTCGCGCAGCAGCCCAGGCTCGCGCAGCAGGCCTCCCGTGTCAGGGCCGAAGCCAGGAAAGAAGAACCACCGCGTGAGGCCGGCTGCGGGGCCGTGGAACTGCGGGGAGGGCAGGCCGTGGCTGCGCGCCACCCAGGGCTGCGCGCTCAGGTACTCGAGGTCGAGCCACAGCGGTGCGCCGCGTGGTCCGGCGGCGCTGTCCGCCATCGCGGCGAGCACCTGATCGGGCAGGTCGCAACCGAAGGCCTCGATGACGACGTCGCCCGGCTCGAAGGGCCGGCTGTCGGTGGGCCAGGGTGTCTCCCACCGCGCCCACTGGACACCTCGCGCGCCCCGCGGAGCCATCCAGGCCAGGGGCCCGGGCTCGTCGATCCACAGCCGCACGCGCTCGCCGCGCTGCGCGAGGCCGCGCGCCAGGCGCCAGCAGACCCCGACATCGCCGAGGTTGTCGATGACGCGGCAGAAGATGTCCCATTGCCGGCCCGGGCCGGGCGGGAACGGCGCCTGCGCCTCGGGGGATGCGTCGGCGGGGCCATCGGAGAAGCCTGGCATGTGCACGCGGCCATTATCGGGAGGCGCCACAATCCTGGCCGATCGTGACTGCGCACACCGACCCTTCCGCACCTGCCGACCCCGCCGGCGCTCCCGCACCCACCGAGGCAGTGCGATCCGCCGAGGCTCCCCGGCGCGAGGCGCTGCTGGCCGAGGTGGCCGCGCTGCCCGCGCGCCCGGGGGTCTACCGCTACTTCGACGCGCAGGGTCAGGTGCTGTACGTGGGCAAGGCGCGCGACCTGCGCAAGCGCGTGTCGAGCTACTTCCACAAAGACCACGGCGGCACGCGCATCGGGGTGATGGTCGGGCGCATCGCGCGCCTGGAGACCACCGTCGTGCGCTCCGAGGCCGAGGCGCTGCTGCTCGAGAACAACCTCATCAAGGCGCTCAACCCGCGCTTCAACATCCTCTTTCGCGACGACAAGAGCTACCCTTACCTCCTGCTCACGGGCTCTTCGGAGGAAGGGCGCGTGCCTGCCACGGCGGCGCAGCGCTTTCCGCGCGTGGCCTACTACCGCGGAGGCGTGGATCGCCGGCACCGCTACTTCGGCCCCTACCCGAGCGCCTGGGCGGTGAAGGAGACGATCCAGCTGGTGCAGAAGGTCTTTCGCCTGCGCACCTGCGAGGACACGGTCTACGCCAACCGCTCGCGTCCGTGCCTGCTGTACCAGATCCGGCGCTGCTCCGGGCCCTGCGTGGGGCTGGTGTCGGGCGAGGACTACGCGCGCGACGTGCGCGACGCCGAGGCCTTTCTGCGGGGGGAGGCCGATGCGGTGCTCGGCGAGATGCAGCAGCGCATGATGGCCCACGCCGAGGCACTGGCCTTCGAGCAGGCGGCGCAGGTGCGCAACCAGATCACGGCGCTGTCGCGCGTGCTGCATCGCCAGTCGGTCGACGAGAGCAGCTTCTCCGCGACCGACCGCGACGTCGACATCCTGGCGGTGAAGGTGCAAGGCGGCCGCGCCTGCGTGAACCTGGCGATGGTGCGCGGCGGGCGCCACCTCGGCGACCGCGCCTGCTTCCCGGCCCACGTGGAGGAGGGTGCGGCCTGGGGCGGCAGCGAGCCCGAGACCGAAGCGGAGGTACCCGTGGAGCGGCAGGTGCTGGAGGCTTTCCTGGCCCAGCACTACCTGGCCCAGGTGCCCCCGCCCCTGCTCGTGCTC
>CAILKA010000362.1 GCA_903834645.1 uncultured beta proteobacterium | reverse complement strand
GGACAACACCACCGTTCCCTCGAAGTTCCTGCCGGGCTCCTGCCGCGGCTGATGCAGCGGGCCCCGTCTTGCGGGGCCTGACCCGATGAGCGGCCCTGCGGGGCCGCTTTTCTTTGCATCCTCGCCCGCGCGCCCGTGATCCAGTACAGGCCCACACCATGGACGCCTTCCCGACCCGCCCGATGAGTGCCGCCATGCCGGCCGCGCGCACCGCGCCAGCCTGGCTCGCGGTGGCGGTGGTGGTGGCCATCTGGCTGCTGTCGCGGCCCTACATCGGTGTGCGACACGACGGCGTTCTCTACCTCGGGCAGGTGCTGCAGCAGTTGCACCCTGGGCTGCTCGACCGCGACTTCTTCTTCGCCTTCGGCTCGCAGGACCGTTTCAGCATCTTCTCTTCGGTGCTCGCGGCCGGGCAGCGTGCCTGGGGCCTGCCTGCCGCGCAGTTGATGGTGCTGCTGACCTGCCAGGCGGCGCTGGTGGCGGTGGCGGCGTGGCTCGTGCGCTCGCTCCCGGGTGCGGCAGAGCGCTGGCTGGCACTCGTGTCGCTGGGCGCGATGTCGCACTTCTATGGAGGCTTCGGCATCTTCTCGTTTGCCGAGAACTTCGTCACCGCCCGCACGGTGGCCGAGCCGACGGCCCTGCTGGCGCTGGCGCTTTGGGTGGCGGGCCGACGCGTTGCTGCCGTGCCCGTGTGGCTGGCGGCGGCGGCCATGCATCCCCTGGTGGCCCTGCCGGTGGCGGCGGTGGTGTGGTGCCTGCAGCTGCAGCTCGACCGGCGCTGGCTGTGGCTGGCCGCCGCCACCCCCCTGATGCTCGTGCCCGCTGCGCTGGGGATCGCGCCTTTCTCGGGCCTGCTCACGCCGCTGGACGAGCCGTGGCTCAAGCCGGTCCGGGATCTGAGCCCGCATCTGTTCATCTCGCACTGGCTGCAGGTCGATTGGATGGCGCTCCTGATGGATGTGGGCGTGCTTGTAGCTGCCTCGCGCATGCTCGGGCCTACGCTCGCGGCTCTGGCGCGCGCGACGCTGCTGGCCCTGGCGGGGCTCTTCGCCCTGTCTTGGGTGGGGGCCGACCTCCTGCACAACCAGCTCATCACGGGCCTGCAACTGTGGCGCGTGCAATGGGTGGCCCATCTTCTGGTCGTCCTGGTGCTGCCGGCCCTGCTGTGGCGGCTGTGGTCATCCCGGCTCGTCGACAGGCTGCACGCGGTGGTCACGGCGCTGGCCGTGTGTGCCGTCAACGGAGCCTGGGAGTCGAGCTGGCTGCTGTGCGCCATGGCGGCGGGCACTTTCGCGCTGCGTCGCGGGGGCCACGAGCTCGACGTGCGCATCGCGCGACTGGCGCTTGCCGCATCGGGCCTGGCCCTGGTTGGCCTGAGCGTGGCCCTGGCGGCCCGCAGCCTGCTGGCGATGCAAGCGTCGATGGTGGACGTGGAGCCTGCGCTGGTGGCCTGGTCGGTGCTGCGCGTGCCCACGGTTTCGCTGGGGTTGGCGGCCTGGCTCCTGATGGCCTGGAACCACCAGTCGTTGCGCATCCTGGCTGGCGCGATCGTGTCGGCGCTGCTGGTGTGGGGCTGCCTGGCCTGGGATCGCCGCTCGGAGTGGACGCGCGAGCTCGAGCGCGCCCAACCGGGCTCGCACCCCTTCGCCGCCCGGATCCCCGCAGGCGCGCAGGTTTACTGGCCCGACCATCTGGCGGCTTCCTGGGCCTGGCTCGGGCGCCCGAGCCACTTCTCCCACCAGCAAGCCGCCGGCATGCTCTTCAACCGCGGGACCGCGCTGGAGTTCAGCCGCCGCCGTGAGCCCTTGGAGGCCCTGCTGATGCAAGCCGAGCTGTGCCAGATCCTGGGTACGCTCGAGCGCAACGCCAACCCGGCCGAGACGTGCGTGCCTGAGCAGGAGATCCTCGACGACATCTGCCGGCACCCGGCCGGGCCCGATTTCATGATCCTGCCCTACGGCGAGCGCCGGGGGGTCGTGGCGACATGGACCTTCGAACGCGGCGCCCAGCGCCACACGCTCTACCTGTATGACTGCAAGCAGCTGCGCTGATCCCGAGCCGACCCAGGCGGCGGCACCGGCCCCACAGGCCGGCCAGTCGCTGCGCGGGCCTGTGGCCGAGTTCGCCCGCTACTTCGGCTGCAGCGCGGTGGCTTTCGGGGTCGACGTGGGTCTCTACACCGCGCTCCTGAAGCTCGCGGGCTGGGGCTTCGCGGGTGCGGCCGCGGTGTCGTTCATCGTGGGGCTCGTGGTGGTCTACGGGCTCAGCGTGAAGCTCGTCTTTCGCACCCGCCGCCTGGCCGATGCCCGGGCCGAGTTCACCGTGTTTGCCGCCATCGGGGCAGTGGGGCTGCTCCTGACGCAGGCGCTGCTGTGGCTGCTTGTGGAGGGCCTGGGCACCGAGCCCGTGCTCTCCCGGGTGATGGCGGCGGGGGTGGTCTTTCTGGTCAATTTCTCATTGCGCAAGCTGATGCTTTTCAGCCACCGCGGCAGCTCCGGAGGTACCCATGTCTGAACCGATCGTGATCATTGGTGCCGGCCCGGCCGGGCTGACCGCCGCCCTCGAGCTGTGCCGCGCCGGTCGGACGGGCGTCACGGTGCTGGAAGCCACGCAAGACATCGGCGGGCTGTCCAAGACCGTGGCCTACAAGGGCAACCGCATCGACATTGGCGGCCATCGCTTTTTCTCCAAGTCCGACTGGGTGATGGACTGGTGGCGCGACATGCTGCCGGTGGCCATGCCCGAGGGCGGGTTCGCACAGGAGGAGGTGCGGCTGGGTTACCAGGGCGCCTCGCGCCTGCTCGGACGCGGCGAGGTGCGCGCGCGCGAGAGCGAGGAGTCGGTGATGCTGCTGCGCAACCGGCTTTCCCGCATCTACTGGGGCGGGCAGTTCTTCGACTACCCGCTCAAGCCGGGCCTGGACATGGTGCGCAAGCTCGGGCCCGCCAAGTGCGTGGCGCTCGGGGCCAGCTATGCAGCGGCCATGGCCCGGCCGATCCGCCCGGAGCGCTCGCTCGAGGACTTCCTCATCAACCGCTTCGGGCAGCGCCTGTACCGCCAGTTCTTCAAGGAGTACACGGAGAAGGTCTGGGGCGTGCCTTGCCACGAGATCAGCGCCGAGTGGGGCGCGCAGCGCATCAAGAGCCTGTCGGTGACCAAGCTGCTCGCACACGCGCTGCGCAAGCTGGTGCCCGGGCAGGCCAAGAGCGGCCCGGCCACCTCCCTGATCGAGCACTTCCTGTATCCCAAGTACGGTCCCGGCCAGATGTGGGAGACGGCTGCGCAGCGCTTCGAACAGGCAGGCGGGCGGCTGGTGCGCGGTGCGCGCGTGTCGCACATCGAGCGAGACGGCCATCGGGTCACGGGCGTGGCGGCGACGATGCCCGACGGCCAGACGCAGCGCTTCGGCGCCGGCCACGTGGTCTCGACGATGCCGGTGCGTGAACTGCTGCAGGCGATGCGGCCGGCCCCGGCGCCTGAAGTGCTCGAGGTGAGCAACGGCTTGCAGTACCGCGATTTCATCACCGTGGGGCTGCTGTACCGAAAGCTGCGCCGCACGCCCGGCTCGGTGGACCCGAAGACTCACCTCGTGCCCGACAACTGGATCTACATCCAAGACCCCGGCGTGAAGGTCGGCCGCTTGCAGGTCTTCAACAACTGGAGCCCGTACATGGTCGCCGACCCCGGCACGGTGTGGGTGGGGCTGGAGTTCTTCGCCCGCGACGATGACGAGCTGTGGGCGATGAGCGACGAGCAGCTCAAGGCGCTGGCCGTGCGCGAGATGCAGCAGCTGCGCCTGGCCGACGAGGCCGATGCACTGGACGCCACCGTGATCCGCATGCCCAAGGCCTACCCCGGCTACTTCGGTGCGGCCTACGCCCGCTTCGACACGGTGCGCACCTGGCTCGACGGGATGCCCAACCTGTACCTGGTGGGCCGCAACGGCATGCATCGCTACAACAACCAGGACCACTCGATGCTGTCGGCCCACGTGGCGGTGCAGGAGATCCTGGCCGGCGGCGGCGACCACGCAGCGATCTGGAACGTCAACATCGACGACGACTACCACGAGGAAGCCTCCTCCTCGTCCTCGCCAGGCGAGGGGGCTGCGAAGTCCGGCACGTACGCGCCGGCGGCCCAGACCGCCTGACCGGCGCCGACACCGCCACATGCCCACGAGCCGGGGGCTTGAGGAGCCGCGCGCGGCCGGGACGCGAGCCGTCGCGCTCCTCCTGGTGATCGCCGCCTGCCTGGGCGTCAAGGCGCTTCACTTCCCGGCGTTCTACTTCCACGACGACATCCAGCACCAGTACCTGCCGGTCTACCGTGCCATCGGCCTGGGCCTGTGGGAGGGCCGTCTGGTGCTGGACCTGGCCTCGAGCTGGTTCGGCGGCGACGTGCTGGGCGAGTACCAGTACGCGGTGTTCAACCCGCTGGCGCTGGCCACCTACGCGGCGCTGCCGCTGTTCGAGGACATGTGGCTGGCTGCCGCATGGGTCATGGGCGTGTGGTACGCCTTCCTGCTCACGGGCACCTATCTTCTGCTGCAGCCCCGCGCGGGCCACTGGCCGGCGCTCGTGGCCGTCTCGATCACGGGCACGAACCCGCTGCTGGCCTACTGGTTCGCATCGGCCTGGGCGCCCGGCCTGCTGAGCCTGGCCTGGTTCCCGTGGCTGCTGATGGGGCTGTGGAGCCGGCACCCGGGGCCGCGCGGGCCGCTCCTGGTGGCGCTGGGCGCCTTTGGCATCGCCACGGCGGGCTGGCCCCACGGGCTGCTCGTGCTGGGCCTGGTGCTGGCCAGCCTGCTGCCCTGGCATGTGCGCGACGCCGAATCGCGCCAGCGCCTGCTGTGGTCGGCCTGGGTGCCCGCGACCGCGGGCGTGCTGCTGGCCGCTCCGGCCTGGTTGCCGCTGGTCACCTCGATGGGCAGCGTGGGCCGGCCCAGCGTGCTGACCAACAACCACGAGCTCGTCGCGCCGCTGACGGCCGTGATCAACGCGGGTTTCCCGACCCATGTCGAGCAGATGCGCTTCATCTGGAACGACCGGCCCTTCGCTGTTCCGTACTTCTACGTGAGCGCGCTGTTGCTGGCGTGGCCGCTGTGGATGACACGCGAGCGCTGGCGCGAGTTGCTGCGCGACGCTCCCACGGGTGCGCTGCTGCTGGTGGTGGGCGTGCTGGTCTTGGCCTCCCAGGGCCCCTCGCACGTGGGCACGCTGCGCTGGCCCTTTCGCTTCCTGATGTACGCGAGCCTGTTCGTGCCGGTGCTGATGGCGCTCGTGATCGGGCGCGGGTTCCTGGCTGCCACGCCCCGGCGGCTCCTGACCACCCTGGGCCTGGTGCTGGGTGCGGCGTTGCTGGCCTGGCAGCGTGCGCCCGAACAGGTTCAACCTCACCTGGGCGCGTTGCTGACGGTGCTGGTGCTGATCGGCCTGAGCGCCTGGCTGGCCAGTCGTCGCGGCTTGCCGGCCGCGGCGCTGGCGTGGATCGCCGGCACGCTCTTCATCGCCCTGGAAATGCACTCGACCAAGCCGTCCAACACGATGTTGGCGGACTGGATGCCCCCGCGCATGTTGGCCCAGTACGAAGCGCCCCCTGGCGTGGGACCGCAGGACCGGGTGCTGTTCGTCTACGACCGGCCTGAGCCCGGCCACACCGGAGGTCCGGACCTGTACAGCGGCATCCTGGGTGTGCTGCGCGGGCTGGACTCGATCAATGGATATTCTCCCCTGCTGCCCCTGCACGTGGGCCTCAACTACTGCAT
>CAILKA010000361.1 GCA_903834645.1 uncultured beta proteobacterium | reverse complement strand
CCCCACCGGCATCGACATCCGAAAGGGCCTGCAGTACGAGTGCATCGGCTGTGCCGCCTGCGTGGACGTGTGCAACGGCGTGATGGACAAGATGGGCTATCCGCGCGGCCTTGTGCGCTACGCCACAGAGAACAGCCTCGCCGGGCACTGGTCGACGGCACAGACCTGGCGTCGCGTGCTGCGCCCACGCGTGCTCGTCTATTCGGGCGTGCTGCTCCTGATCGTGGCCGTGGTCGGGCTGAGCCTGGTGTGGCGCAGCCCCTTCAAGGTCGACGTCATACGAGACCGCGGCGCGCTGTCCCGCCTGGTGGACGAGGGCTCGCTCGAGAACAGCTACCGGCTGCAGGTGATGAACGCCACGGAAGTGCCGCAGCGCTACCGCGTACACGTTGCAGGGTTGCCGGGCGCGCGGCTGTCGGGCCGCGACGAGGTCGAGGTGGGTCCGGCCCAGGCCCGCTGGCTGCCCTTGGCGGTGCAGCTGCCGTACCCGGCCTGGCAGGTGCTTGCAGCCGGAGCGCACCCGCTGAGCTTTCGCATCGAGCGCATGTCGCGCAACGCCGACGAGGCCCCTGTGCAGGTCATCGAAGGCTCCACCTTCATCGTCACGAGGTAGCACATGAGCCCACGCGTATCGAACACACCCTGCGCGCCGTGGTGGCGCCACGGCATGGTGTGGCTGGTGATCAGCGGACCGCTGGTCGTCGTTGTCGCCGGGATCGCCACGGCGGTGATTGCCATCCGGGGCGCAGATCCGCTGGTGGAGACCCAGCGCACTGCCAGCCCCGGAGAACGGCCCGCCGTGCAGGCCCGAAACCATGCCGCTTCGCCGGCACCCGACCGCTGACTCGGCGGCTCGCTTGGGGCGCCAGGCGCCTGGGTTCAGGGGTCAGCAGGCCGTCGTGTTGACGAGCTTGCGCAGCCCCTCGTGGTCGACGATGCGGATGTCGCGCTGCTTGACCTCGAGGATGCCTTCGGCCTGGAATCGGGAGAAGGTGCGGCTTACCGTCTCGAGCTTGAGGCCCAGGTAGGAGCCGATCTCCTCGCGCGACATCCGCAGCACCAGTGCGCTGCGCGAGTAGCCGCGCAGGTGCAGGCGCTGCGTCAGGTTGAGCAGGAAGGCGGCCAGCCTCTCCTCGGCACGCATGCTGCCCAGCAGCAGCATGACCCCATGCTCGCGGACGATCTCACGGCTCATGATCTTGTGGAACACGCGCTGCAGGTCCGTGACCTCGAGCGACAACTCCTCCAGCTGCCCGTATGGAATCACGCAGACCGTCGAGTCCTCCAGGGCCACGGCGTCGCAGGCGTGGCGGTCCGTGCCGATGCCGTCCAGGCCGAGCAGTTCGCCGGCCATCTGGAAGCCGGTGACCTGATCGCGGCCATCGTCGGCTATCACGCAGGTCTTGAAAAAGCCGGTGCGAACGGCATACAGGTGCTGGAAGGTGTCGCCCGAGCGAAACAGCGTCTGGCCGCGCTCGATCGATCGGCGCGCGGAAACGAGCTCGTCGAGCTTGTCGACCTGCTCGTTGGACATCCCCACCGGCAGGCACAGCTCTCGCAGGTTGCAGCTGGAACAGGCCGACTTCAGCGGCGCCAGGCGGAGTGCGGGTGGGTGCATCGTGCGTCTGGCTGTGCAGCCCGGAATCGTTTGTCCCAGGTCAAGGTGCCGAGTCTCCTCTCGGGCAGAGTGTAGCGTCATGGATGAATCGCGCGCCCAGGCCGTTGCGGCGATACCGGAAGAGCTGTTGCGGCGCATGGACATGCCTGGGCCGCGCTACACCTCCTATCCGACAGCAGACCGCTTCGTCGAGGCATTCGGGCCGGCGGAGTACGTACGGGCCCTGCGCGAGCGCAGCCGCGGCATGCGGGTGGGCGGGCCGGTGCCGCTTTCGGTCTACGTGCACGTGCCGTTCTGCGAGTCGGTGTGCTACTACTGCGCCTGCAACAAGAGCGTGACGCGCCACCACGACCGCGCTCACGAGTACCTGCTCGACCTGGAGTCCGAGATCCGGCTGCATGCCCAGGAGCTGGGTGGTGGCGAGCTGCTGTCGCAGCTGCACCTGGGCGGCGGCACGCCCACCTTCCTGCACGATGAGGAGATCGAGCGGCTGATGGCGGCGCTGCGCGCGGCCTTCCGCTTCGTGCCCGGTGCCGAGCTTTCCGTCGAGGTGGACCCGCGCACGGTCGATGCGCGTCGCCTGGAGCGGCTTGCACGCCAGGGCTTCAACCGCATCAGCTTCGGCGTACAGGATGTCGACCTGCAGGTGCAGCAGGCCATCCATCGCGTGCAGCCGGTCGAGCTCGTGCGGGACCTGATGCAGGCTGCTCGCGCGGTCGGGTTCGGATCCATCAACGCCGACCTCATCTACGGCCTGCCGCGACAGACGCCCGAGACCTTCGCCCGCACCGTGTCTCAGGTGGCCGCCCTGCGCCCTGACCGCATCGCGCTGTATGCCTACGCCCACCTGCCCGAGCGATTCAAGCCCCAGCGCCGCATCGTGCCAAGCGAGCTGCCGGCCGCTCAGGCTCGCCTGGCGATGCTCTCGGGTGCGATCGCCGGCTTCCTGGCGCATGGCTACGCTTACATCGGCATGGACCACTTCGCGCTGCCGGGTGATCCGCTGGCTGTGGCCAAGCGCCAGGGCAGGCTGCATCGGAACTTCCAGGGCTACAGCACCCAGCCTGACTGCGACCTCGTGGCGCTGGGCGTATCGGCCATCGGTCGCATGGGTGCCACCTACAGCCAGAACGCGAAGACGCTGCCGGAGTACCACGACGCGATCCGCCACGGCCGCTTCGCGACCGTCCGCGGCATCGAGCTCACCCGCGACGACGTGCTGCGCCGCGCGGTCATCATGGCGCTGATGTGCCAGGGGAGGGTGGACTTCGACGCCCTGGAGCTGGCCCACATGGTCAACCCTCAGACCCACTTTGCCCTCGAGCTCGAGCGGCTGAAGGACTTTCAGGCCGAGGGCCTGGTGGAGATGGACGACGAGGCCATCCAGGTCACGGCTACCGGCTGGTTCTTAGTGCGCGGGATTGCGATGACCTTCGACCGCTACCTGCAGTCACGCGAGGTGCGGGCCCGCTTCTCGCGGATCATCTGAGACTGCCTCCCCCGCCCCCATGGATGCGGCTCTTGTCCTGTCTTGCTGGCTGATGGGCCTGGCCAGTGCGCCGCACTGCGCCGCGATGTGCGGGCCGGCCTGTGCAGCGGCCACATGCACGAGCCACGCGCGCCACAGGCGCGCGGCAAGCCTGGCCTTCCATGGGGCCCGCGCCACCAGCTATGCGGTCGTGGGTGCGCTGGCCAGCGCCGGCGTCGCTGCGGCCACCCTGGCTGCGCCTGCCGCGCCAGCGCTGCGGCCGTTTTGGGTCATGCTGCACGGTGCTGCGCTCGTCCTGGGGCTGTGGATGGCGGTGACCGGGCGTCAGCCAGGCTGGATGATGCGCCTGGGTTCGTCGCGGCCGGGAGCCCTGGCGATGACCGGAGGATGGCAGCCCCTCACCCTGAGGCGCAAGGGCTGGGGCGCAGGGGCGGCGGGCGCACTCTGGGCAGCCTGGCCCTGCGGCATGCTCCAGTCCGCGCTGGTGGTGGCGGCGCTGTGCCAGGGCCCGGCATCGGGGGCGTTGGCAATGGGAGGGTTCGCGCTGGCTTCGGCGCCCGGGTTGCTGCTCACGCCCTGGGTGCTGGCCTGGCTGAACCGGGGTGGCGCGCTTCGGGCAGCGTGGGCAGAGGGCGGGCTGAGGCTGGCCATTCGCGCCTCGGGTGCTGCGCTGGCGGCCGGAGCGCTTTTCGCACTGAACCGCGATGCCTTGCAACGCTTTGTGGCCTATTGCACCGCTTGACCTGCGGGCACGGCAGACACCACGCTCACCGGCCGCGGCTGATCTGAAACGAAACACCCGGCCTGAGCCGGGTGTTTGCCAACCGGCCGCCCCGTGTGGCGCGGCCGAGAAAGGAAAAGAAGATTACTTCTTCTTTTCTTCCTTCTTGGCTTCAGCCTTCTTCTCTTCCTTCTTCGGCTCAGCCTTCTTGGCGGCCGAGGCGGCCGGCGCCGGGGCGGCGGCCTTCTTGTCTTGGGCGTAGGCGCCAACGGCAAACGCGGCGGCGATCAGGGCGGCCAGGATCTTGGACATGTCTATACCTTTCGAAAGTCTTGGGAAATCGCCTCCTCCTTCATGGGAGGCATTCCGAAAACGGGCCAGGGGGTCAGCCGGTTGACAGGTCGCTCGCATAGAATTTACTTCGGGTTTTCCCACGCTCCCACTACACAAATCCCCATACGAGGCGGAGACCGATCGCATGTACCAGCACGTCAAGGTTCCCGAAGGCGGCCAGAAGATCACCGTGAACGCGGACTTCTCGCTCAACGTCCCAGACCACCCGATCATTCCCTACATCGAGGGAGACGGCACCGGCGTGGACATCACCCCGGTGATGATCAAGGTGGTCGACGCTGCGGTGGCCAAGAGCTACGCCGGGCGCCGCAAGATCCCTTGGATGGAGGTCTACGCCGGGGAGAAATCCACCCGCGTGTACGGGCCGGATGTGT
>CAILKA010000360.1 GCA_903834645.1 uncultured beta proteobacterium | reverse complement strand
CCACATCCTGATCTTCAAGCAGGGCATCAAGAGCTACCGAGACCTGCCGCTGCGCTACGGCGAGTTCGGCCAGTGCCACCGCAACGAGCCCACCGGCGGCCTGCACGGCATCATGCGCGTGCGCGGCTTCACGCAGGACGACGGCCACATCTTCTGCACCGAGGACATGATCCTGGACGAGTGCGTGGCCTACACGGCACTACTGCACAAGGTCTACGCCGATTTCGGCTTCACCGACATCCTCTACCCGGTGGCTACGCGGCCCGACGCGCGCATCGGCTCGGACGAGATCTGGGACAAGGCCGAGCACGCGCTGATGGAGAGCCTGCGCCGCTCCGGCGTGGAGTTCGTCATCGCCCCCGGCGACGGCGCGTTCTACGGGCCGAAGATCGAATACACGCTCAAGGACGCGATCGGCCGGCAGTGGCAGTGCGGCACGATGCAGGTCGACTTCTCGATGGCGCAGCGCCTGGACGCCGAGTACGTGGCCGAGGATGGCTCACGGCGCCACCCTGTGATGCTGCACCGCGCGATCGTGGGCAGCCTCGAGCGCTTCCTCGGGATCCTGATCGAGCAGCACGCCGGGGCGATGCCTGTCTGGCTTGCGCCTGTGCAGGTGGTGCTCTCCTCGATCACCGACGCCCAGGCCGACTACGCTGCGCAAGTGGTGAAAACGTTGCAAAAACAAGGAGTTAGGGCCTCGTTGGATTTGCGCAACGAGAAAATCACGTATAAGATCCGGGAGCATTCGTTGCAGAAGGTTCCGTACATCCTCGTCGTAGGTGACAAGGAAAAGGCAAACGGAACCGTTGCGGTGCGCGCCCGGGGCAACCAGGATCTCGGCGCGATGTCCACCGAGGCATTCGCCACCCGAATCCTCGACGACATCGCCCGGAAGGCCTGAGGGCCCAGGCGCGCTTTCGTCGTGTATGGGCGGCCCGTTGTTGCCTTGGGGCTGCGCAGAGAGGTCTGAACCATCGTTACCTTCATGGACCGGCGCATCCCGAACGCGGAGCGCAAGCACAGGCTGAACCGTGAGATCCTCGCGCCCCAGGTGCGGTTGATCGGCGTGGAAAACGAGCAGCTGGGCATCGTTCCCGTCTTCGAGGCGCTGCGCATGGCTGGCGACGCCGACGTCGACCTCGTCGAGATCGCTGCCACGGCCGATCCGCCGGTGTGCCGGTTGATGGACTACGGCAAGTTCAAGTACCAGGAGCAGAAGAAGGCCGCGGAGGCCAAGTCCAAGCAGAAGGTCATCGAGATCAAGGAAGTGAAGTTCCGCCCCGGCACCGACGAGGGGGACTACGCGATCAAGATGCGCAACCTGCGCCGGTTCATCGCCGAGGATGGCGACAAGGGCAAGGTGACGTTGCGCTTCCGTGGTCGCGAGATCACGCACCAGGACATCGGCATGCGGCTGCTCGAGCGCATCCGCGATGAACTGGCCGATGTCTCGGTCGTCGAGCACATGCCCAAGCTCGAGGGTCGTCAGATGATCATGGTGCTGGCGCCCAAGAAGAAACAGTGAATGCGCGCCGCCGGGTGATGCCGGCGGGGCGAGACGCCCGGTTCCGAGAGGACAGGGCAAGCAGAAGCCGCTGACAGGCCAGTCAAGTACCGCAAGCCGCGGTCGCCTGCAGGGGTGTCAAAAACCAGGAGCAGTCATGCCCAAGATGAAGACGAAGAAAAGCGCGGCCAAGCGGTTCCGCGTCCGGCCCGGCGGTACCGTCAAGCGGGGTCAGGCCTTCAAGCGCCACATCCTCACCAAGAAGAGCACCACCCGCAAGCGCCACCTGCGTGGCCCGGCCAACGTGCACGAGACCAACATGGGCCACATCGCCGCGATGATGCCCTTTGCCGGCCTGTGAGCCGCCCACGCTGAAGAAGGAGCACCGACATGCCTCGAGTCAAGCGTGGTGTCACCGCACACGCCCGCCACAAGAAGATCCTCGCCCTGGCCAAGGGCTTCCGCGGCCGTCGCAAGAACGTCTTTCGCATCGCCAAGCAGGCGGTGATGAAGGCGGGGCAGTACGCCTACCGTGATCGCCGTACCCGCAAGCGCGTCTTCCGCCAGCTCTGGATCGCCCGTATCAACGCGGCCTCGCGTGAACTCGGCATCACCTACAGCCGCTTCATGGCGGGCCTGAAGAAGGCCCAGATCGACATCGACCGCAAGGTCCTGGCCGATCTCGCCGTGCGCGATCCGGCCGCCTTCGGCGGCATCGTCGCCAAGGTGAAGGCCCAGCTCGGCTGAGTCGCCTGCCGGCCGGTGTGGGCCTGGAGCCTGCCCCGGTCGTGTCGCACGACCCGGGAGGCCGTCACTGATGTGGCGGCCTTTCTCGTTTCTTCCCTTGCTTCATCGCCCCCCCACACGATGAACGACCTCGACACTCTCCTGGCCCAGGCTCGCGACGAATTCTCTGCTGCTCGCCAGCCGGCCGAGCTCGAGAACGCCAAGGCACGCTACCTCGGCAAGGCCGGCCGCGTGACCGACCTGCTCAAGGCGCTTTCCACGCTGAGCCTGGAGGAGAAGAAGACGCGCGGCGCGGCCATCAATGCGCTCAAGGGCGCGATCGAGGAGGCGCTGCAGGCACGTCGATCCGAGCTGGCCGAGGTGGAGCTGCAGGCTCAGCTCCAGGCCGAGGCTCTGGATGTGACGCTCCCCGGCCGGCACCGGCCCGTGGGCGGATTGCATCCGGTGAGCCGCGCCATGGAGCGCATCGAGGCCATCTTCGCGTCGATGGGTTTCGACGTGGCCGACGGCCCGGAGATCGAGACCGACTGGATGAGCTTCACGGCGCTCAACAACCCTGAGAACCATCCGGCGAGATCGATGCAGGACACCTTCTACGTCGACATGCAGGACGCGGGCGGCCGCTGGCTCAACCTGCGACCGCATACGAGCCCGATGCAGGTCCGGTATGCACGCGCCCACGCCGAGCGCCACGCCGGCGCCGACCCGATGCCCGAGATCCGCGTGATCGCGCCCGGCCGCACCTATCGCGTGGACAGCGATGCCACGCACTCGCCGATGTTCCACCAGTGCGAGGGCCTGTGGATCGGCGAGAACATTTCCTTCAAGGACCTGAAGGTCGTCTTCACCGATTTCCTGCGCCGATTCTTCGAGGACGACGGAATCCAGACCCGATTCCGTCCCAGCTACTTCCCCTTCACCGAGCCCAGCGCGGAGGTCGACATGATGTTCTCCAGCGGTCCCTCCAAGGGCAAGTGGCTCGAGGTGGCGGGCTCGGGCCAGGTGCACCCGAACGTCGTGCGC
This sequence comes from uncultured beta proteobacterium, assembly GCA_903834645.1. Taxonomy (GTDB): domain Bacteria; phylum Pseudomonadota; class Gammaproteobacteria; order Burkholderiales; family Burkholderiaceae_C; genus Rubrivivax. The sequence continues at coordinate 2,199 of CAILKA010000360.1, read as the reverse complement.
AACTTTGGCCTGGATCCGGAGCGCCACATCGGCTTTGCCTTCGGCATGGGTCCGGATCGACTGGCCATGCTGCGCTATGGCGTGAACGACCTGCGCCTGTTCTTCGAGGGCGACCTGCGTTTCCTCGGCCAGTTCCGCTGAGGCCTCGCCCGGCCAGGAACGCCGCCTGAAGCCGAGCCCAACCGTACACCGCCCCTTCCGATCCACGCCCTTCAAGGGTCCCACGACCCGAGCCCGCCGATGCAGTTCCCCGAGTCCTGGTTGCGCGAATTCTGCGACCCTGCGCTTTCCACCACTGAGCTGGCCGAGCTCCTGACGATGTCTGGCTTCGAGGTCGAGGAGCTTCGGCCGGTGGCGCCGAGCTTCAGTGGTGTCGTCGTGGCCGAGATCGTCGAGGCCGCCCCGCACCCCTCCGCGGACCGCCTGCGCGTGTGCCGGGTCGATGCGGGAGCCCTGACGCCTGACGGACCCCTGCAGATTGTGTGCGGGGCACCCAACGCCCGCGCAGGCCTGAGAGTCCCGCTGGCGATGGTCGGTGCGCAACTGCCTCCTGGCGATGACGGCAAGGCGCTGCGCATAGGCGTGGGGCGCCTGCGTGGCGTTGAAAGCCACGGCATGCTGTGCTCGGCACGCGAGCTCGGCCTGTCCGTCGATCACGCCGGCCTGCTGGAGCTCGCCGACTCGGCCCTGCCGGGTACGCCACTGCGCCAGGCGCTGGCACTCGACGACACGATCTTCACGCTCAAGCTCACGCCCAACCTCGGCCATGCACTGAGCGTGCATGGCATCGCACGCGAGGTCTCGGCCCTCACGGGTGCGCCGTTGAAGACGCCCGCCATCGAGCCCGTGGCCGCCACGCATGGCGAGCGCCTGCCCGTGCAGGTGCAGGCCAGCGACCTGTGCGGCCGCTTCTCGGGCCGCGTGATCCGCGGCATCGACACCCGTGCGGCCACTCCCGAGTGGATGGTGCGGCGCCTGGAGCGCTGCGGCCAGCGCAGCGTCTCCGCGCTCGTCGACATCTCCAACTACGTGATGTTCGAGTACGGGCGTCCGACCCACATCTTCGACCGCGACCGCATCGACGAGCGGCTCGAGGTGCGCTGGGCCCGGCCGGGTGAGCGGCTCGAGCTCCTCAACGGACAGACCATCGAGCTCGACGGCACGGTGGGCGTGATCGCCGATGCGCGCCAGGTCGAGTCGCTGGCCGGCATCATGGGCGGCCAGGCCACTGCGGTGGGCGATGACACCCGCAACGTCTACGTGGAGGCCGCCTTCTGGTGGCCCGAGGCCGTGGCCGGGCGCTCGCGGCGCTTCAACTTCTCCACCGATGCGGGCCATCGCTTCGAACGCGGAGTAGACCCCGCGCTCACGGTGACGCACATCGAGCGCATCACGGCGCTCATCGCACAGATATGTGGTGGCGAGCCCGGACCGGTCGACGACCAGGTGCTGGCACTCCCCGCCCGGCCGCCGGTGACGCTCCGGGTGGATCGCGCTGCCAAGGTGCTCGGCATGGCGCTGACGCAGTCTGATTGCGCCGGGGTCTTCCAGCGTCTGGGCCTGCACTTCACCGAGAGCCCGGGCGTGATCACGGTCACCCCGCCGAGCTGGCGCTTCGACCTCGCGATCGAGGAGGACCTGATCGAGGAAGTCGTGCGCGTGATCGGTCTGCACCGGCTGCCCGCCACCGCGCCCCTGGCGCCGGTCACGTCACGGCCCGTTCCGGAGCAGCGCAGGCGTGCCCATGCGGTGCGCCATGCGCTCGCGGCACTCGGGTACCACGAGACCATCAACTTCAGCTTCGTCGAGGCGCGCACCGAGGCTGATCTGGCGGGCAATCCCGACCCGATCCGTGTACTCAACCCGATCGCCGCGCCACTGTCCGTGATGCGATCGTCCCTGCTGGGCAGCCTTGTGGGTGTGCTGCGCACGAACCTCGCGCGCCGGGCCCCGCGCGTGCGCGTATTCGAGATCGGGCGGGTCTTCCGCCGCGACGCCACGGTGGCGGACTCCCTTTCCACGGTGGCGGGGGTGGACCAGCCGTTGCGCGTGGCCGCGCTGGCCCATGGCAGCGCCGAAGGGCTGCAATGGGGCACATCGGACCGACCCGTGGACTTCCACGACATCAAGGGTGACCTCGAGTCGCTGCTCGCGCCGCTTCCGCTCGTCTTCATCGCCGACACGCACCCTGCGATGCAT
>CAILKA010000359.1 GCA_903834645.1 uncultured beta proteobacterium | reverse complement strand
TCAACCGGATGGTGCGGGAACTTGCCCGGGTCGAGCGCGACCGTGCCCTGATGCTGGCAGGCATCAGCCACGACCTGCGCACCCCTCTGGCCCGGCTGCGCCTGGAGATCGAGATGAGCGTGCAAGACGAGCAGGCACGGCGTCACATGGCAGGCGACATCGAGCAGCTCGACGCCATCGTCGGCAAGTTCACCGACTATGCGCGCGCGCCGGTCGTCAGGCTTGAGCCCGTCTTCCTGGCGGTGCTCGTCGACCGTGCGGTGGCAGGATTCCGCAACCGCAGCGAGATACGCATCGACGCACGCGTGGCCATCGACCTCCTGGTCGTTGCCGACGAAGTCGCCCTCGACCGGGTGTTCCTGAACCTGCTCGAGAACGCACGCCGCTACGGCCGTACGGCAGCCACAGGCGTGGCCGAGGTCTCCATCGCCTCGACGCGGCACGGCCCATGGGCCGAAATCGTGCTGCGCGACAGGGGGCCTGGAGCCCCTGAGTCGTCGCTCGAACAGCTGACCACGCCTTTCGTGCGCGGCGAGGCTGCGCGCACGGCCGACTCCGGCACGGGCCTGGGGCTGGCGCTCGTGTCTCGAGCCGTATCGGCGATGGGTGGATCCATGGAGATCGGCAACGCCGCGGACGGCGGCTTCGTCGTCACATTGCGGCTGAGACGCGCGGCTTGAAGCGCGCTTGAAGCGCCAGGGGCGGCGTCAGGCAGCCGCTGGATTGGCGGCGGCTCAGGGTCCTGGCCGGGCGGCCAGGAGACATGCAGCCCGCGCCTCGATCGCCTCCCCCGCCCCGACCGGACCCATGCGCTCTGCGGTCTTGGCCTTGACGTTGACGGCGGCGCGCGGCAGCTCCAGCACCTGCGCGATGCGCTCGCACATGGCCCCGATATGGGGAGCCAGTCGGGGCGCCTGGGCGACGACCGTCGTGTCCACGTTCACGATCTCCCACCCGGCAGCGCGCACGCGCTGCGCAGCCAGCGAGAGCAGCCGGGCCGAGTCGGCGCCTCGGTAGGCAGGATCGGTGTCGGGGAAGTGGCGCCCGATGTCGCCCAGGCCGGCAGCCCCGAGCAGCGCGTCCGTGATCGCGTGCAGCAGTGCATCGGCGTCGGAGTGCCCGAGCAAGCCTCGCTCGTAGGGAATCACGACGCCGCCCAGCACCAGGGGCCGGCCCTCGACGAGGGCGTGGATGTCCCATCCCTCGCCGATGCGAAGCGCGGGGATCATGCGCTGGCCCGCCCCGCGGGGTGATCTGGACTTGGCGGGCCCGCACCTGGGCTGTCGCCCAGGGCCTGTCGGGTTGCAAGCAGGCGCTCGGCGAGCGCGAAGTCGGCAGGGAAAGTCACCTTCAGGTTCTCCAATTCGCCCGTCACCAATCGGGGAGCCATCCCGAGCGCCTCGATGGCGCCTGACTCGTCCGTCACGGCGCCCGCGCTTGCACGCAAGGCCTGCTCGAGCAGGCCCAGGCGGAACATCTGCGGCGTCTGCGCCGCCCACTTGTCTGCGCGCGTGACCGTGGCCTGCACACGCTCGCCTCGTGCCTGCTTGAGCGTGTCGGCCACTGGCAAGGCCAGCAGCCCGCCCACCGAATCCTCCCGACACGCATCGACGAGCCGCTCGACCCAGGCCGGCCGGAGCAGACAGCGCGCTGCGTCGTGCACCAGCACCCAGTCGTCCCCACTGGCACCCTGGGCCCGCAGCGCAGCCAACCCCGCCGCGACGGAATCGGCACGCGACGCGCCACCGCAGCGAGCCACCCAGCGATCCGGCCCGCCAAAGCCCGGTACGGCGCGCTCGAACAGGCGGTCCTCGGGCGCAAGCACCACCAGCAAGCCGCTCAGGCCCCTCACGCGCGACAGCGCGTCCAGCGTATGGGCCACGACGCTTCGACCCGCCAGCAGGACGTACTGCTTGGGCTGGCCGGCACCGGCGCGCTCGCCCGTGCCGGCGCATGGAACCAGGGCAAACAGCCTGGGGTGGCCTTCATGCGTCATCGCGCGATTCTAGAATCGGCTTCCGGCCCGCACTGAGCAGCCCCTGCTGCGATGTGCGGGCGCTTTGCTTTGACCGCCCGCCCCATGCAACTGCCACCCATTGCGCCCGGCAAGCGCCTGACCATGCCCCGCCCCTTCGGATCGGGCGATGCCTTGGTGCTCGCGCGTTGGGCCGAAGCGCGGCGCGCCGAGGGCCGGATGGTGGCGGTGGTCACTGCCGATCCTGCCGACACGCAGCGCCTGGCCGAGGAGCTCGCCTTCTTCGAGCCGGGCCTGCGCGTGGTCGTGTTTCCGGACTGGGAAACGCTTCCCTACGACAGCTTCATCCCCCACCAGGACCTCGTCTCCGAGCGCCTGGCCACCTTGTGGAGCGTGATGCAGCGCGACGTTGATGTCCTGCTGGCACCCGCCTCCACGGCCTGCACGCGGATTGCCCCGCCCTCCTTCCTGGCCGGCACCACCTTCCACTTCCGGCAAAAGGCGCGCCTGGACGCGCAGGCGCTCAAGGCGCAGCTGACGCTGGCGGGCTATCAGCACGTGAGCCAGGTCGTGGCGCCGGGGGAGTATGCCGTGCGCGGCAGCCTCATCGACCTCTACCCGATGGGCTCGCCCGTGCCCTATCGGGTCGACCTCTTCGACGACGAGGTGGACTCGATACGCACCTTTGACCCGGACACGCAGCGCAGCCTGTACCCCGTGCCCGAGGTGCGGCTGCTGCCTGGCCGCGAGTTCCCGATGGACGAGGCCGCGCGCACGCGCTTTCGTTCCCGCTGGCGCGAGCAGATCGAGGGGGACCCCACCCGCGCACGGGTCTACAAGGACATCGCCCAGGGCCTCGCCAGCGGCGGCATCGAGTACTACCTGCCACTCTTCTTCGACGAGCCTGGCACGCTGCTTGGCTACCTGCGCGAGGACGCATGCGTGGTGCTGCACGGTGAGGTGGACGAGGCGCTGTCTGCCTTCTGGACCGACACACGCGAACGCCACCGCTTCCTGCAGCACGACCCTGAGCGGCCCCTGCTGCCACCCGAATCTCTCTTCCTGCGGCCGGAGGCCTTCTTCGCAGCCACCCACGCCCTGGCCACCCTGAGCCTGCGCGGCTCGGGCGAGGTGCCGTGGGCCCGGCCGGTGCCGGACGTTGCGGTCGACCGGGGGGCCACAGAGCCGCTGGCTGCTCTGGAGCGTCACCTGGGCCAGTCGGCTGCGCGCGTGCTGCTCGTGGCCGAGAGCCAGGGACGCCGCGAGAGCCTGCTCGAGCTGCTGCGGGACCACCGCATCGTCGTCCCCGAGGCCACCTCGCTGCAGGCCTTCCTCGCATCCTCCGAAAAGGTCGCGATCGTGGCGGCGGCCCTCGCTTCGGGCTTCCACTGGTACGAGCCCGAGCAGGGCATCTCGGTGCAGTTCGTCACCGAGACCGAGCTCTTCGCGACCACGCCCCAGGTGCGCCGCCGGCGCAAACAGGAGCAGACCAGCAGCGTCGACGCCCTGATCAAGGACCTCTCGGAGCTCAAGATCGGCGACCCGGTGGTGCACACCCAGCACGGCATCGGCCGCTACCTCGGGCTCGTGCACAT
>CAILKA010000358.1 GCA_903834645.1 uncultured beta proteobacterium | reverse complement strand
TGAAGGCGCCAGCCGGCTCCGGGCCTGCGGGCGGCGAGGCGGCCGCGATCTCCGTGGCCGCGCACACCCGGATCTGGAAGCGCGCCACCTCGCTGGGCGGCACCGAGAGCCTCGTCGAGCACCGTGCCAGCATCGAGGGCGCAGGCACCCCCGCGCCGGCTGACCTGCTGCGCCTGTCCGTGGGCCTGGAGCACGCCGACGACCTGATCGCCGACCTGGAACATGCCCTGGCGCGCGCGCACGCGGCCTGAGCCTGAAGCCCGCGTACGCCGCCTGCCCCTTCCACCTACCTACTGCTGAAGGCCAACCGATGGAACTGCTCGACGACATCGTCCAGGACGCCCCGGCCCTCGTGGCCATCCGCCGCGACATCCACGCCCACCCCGAGCTCGGCTTCAAGGAGCACCGCACCTCGGCCATCGTGGCCGAGCAGCTGCGCAGCTGGGGCATCGAGGTGCACACCGATCTGGCCCCGCCCGGGCTCGTGGCCGTCGTGCGCGGGCGCGATAGCGGTGCCTGCGGCCGCGCCGTGGGCCTGCGCGCCGACATGGACGCCCTGCCCATCACCGAGACCAACACCTTCGCCCACGCCAGCCGCCACCCCGGCCAGATGCACGCCTGCGGGCACGATGGCCACACCGCGATGCTGCTGGCAGCGGCCAAGAGCCTGGCCAGCCGTCGCGACTTCGACGGCACCGTCTACCTCGTCTTCCAGCCCGCCGAGGAGGGCCTCGGGGGCGCGCAGGCCATGGTGCAGCAGGGCCTCTTCACACGCTATCCGATGGAGGCCATCTTCGGCCTGCACAACTGGCCCGGCATGCCGGCCGGTGCCATCGCCTCGAGCCCCGGGCCCGTGATGGCCGGCGGCAGCATCTTCAAGGTGACGGTGCGCGGCACCGGCGCGCACGCGGCTCACCCGCACAAGGGGGTGGATCCGGTCGTGATCGCCTCGCACGCGGTGCAGGCCTTCCAGACCATCGTCAGCCGCAGCGTCAAGCCCATCGACACGGTCGTGATCTCCACCACGATGATCCGCGCCGGCGAGGCCATCAACGTGATCCCCGACCACTGCGTGCTCGATGGCACGGTGCGCACCTTCTCCGACGAAGTGACGGATCTGGTGGAGCGGCGCATGCGCGAGATCTGCGCCGGCCTGGGCCCGGCCTTCGGCGCCTCGCTCGAGCTCGACTTCCAGCGCCGTGTGCCCGCCACCGTCAACACGCCCTACGAGGCCGACTTCGCCGCGGGCGTGATGCGCGGCATCGTCGGCGCGCCGCACGTGCCCGTGCAGGAGCCGAGCATGGCCAGCGAAGATTTCTCCTACATGCTGCAGGCCTGCCCGGGCGCCTACGTGTTCCTGGGCAATGGCGAGGGAGACGGCCCGCACCGGCTGCACGGCCACGGCGAGGGCCCGTGCCTGCTGCACAACCCGGCCTACGACTTCAACGACGCCGTGCTGCCGCTGGGTGCCACCTACTGGGTGCGCCTGGCCCAAGCCTGGCTCGCCCACACCCGGCCTTGAGCGGCCCGGATCAGCTGCCCCGGTAGGTCGAGTAGCTCCACGGGCTCGCCAGCAGCGGCACGTGGTAGTGGGCCGCCGGGTCGGCGATCCCGAATTCCAGCGGCACCACGTCCAGGAACGGCGGCTCGGGCAGCGCCACGCCGCGGCTGCGGAAGTAGGCCGCCACCTCGAAGACGAGCCGGTAGCGCCCCGCCACCATCGACGCCGCATCCAGCAGGCCGCCCTCGGCGCGTCCGTCGGCGTTGAGCTCCAGCGTCTTGAGCGTGATCGCCCGCTCGCCGTCCAGCCGCTGCAGCGTCACGCGCATGCCCGCTGCGGGGCAGCCGTGCGCCGTGTCCAGCACGTGCGTGCTCAATCCCATATCGTTCGTCCTCGAGTGCGCCAGGCCCGGATCGTAGCCGCGGCGCCGCTCCCGCACCCGCCCACCCCTTCCCGCCCGCCCCTGCCCGCCCGCCGGCGCACCCCGCCGGCCCCACCCCCGCACCACGCCGATACACACCCGGCTGGTTTGCGCACGACTTCGGTGCAATACTGCCGGGTTGGGCGCGCACGCAACTTGCAGGATGCGCGGATCCGTCTCTCCATCCATCCGGAGTACCTGTCATGTCCTTCCGCACCCTGACCCGTCGCGCGGTCCTGTCGGCCACCGTCGCGCTGCTGGCCGCCCCGGCCTTTGCCCAGACGCCCATCAAGTTCCAGCTCGACTGGCGCTTCGAGGGCCCGGCCGCCCTGTTCCTGGCCTCCACCGCCAAGGGCTACTACAAGGCCGCGGGCCTGGACGTGACGATCGACTCGGGCAACGGCTCGGGCGGCACCGTCACGCGCGTGGCCTCGGGCACCTACGACATGGGCTTTGCCGACCTGGCCGCGCTGATGGAGTTCCACGCCAACAACCCGGATGCGCCGAACAAGCCGGTGGCCGTGATGATGGTCTACAACAACACGCCGGCGGCCGTCCTCACGCTCAAGAAGAACAACATCAAGACCCCCGCCGACCTCAACGGCAAGAAGCTCGGCGCGCCCGTGTTCGACGCCGGGCGCCGGGGCTTTCCGATCTTCCAGAAGGCCAACGGCATCGGCGGCGTGAACTGGACCAGCATGGATCCGCCGCTGCGCGAGACGATGCTCGTGCGCGGCGACATCGACGCGATCACGGGCTTTTCCTTCACCTCGCTGCTCAACCTCGAGGCGCGCGGCGTCAAGACCGAAGACATCGTCGTGATGCCCTACGCCGACCACGGCGTGCGTCTGTACGGCAACGTGATCATCGCCAGCACCAAGCTGATGCGCGAGAACCCGGCGGCGGTCAAGGCCTTCCTGAGCGCCTTCGCCAAGGGCGCCAAGGAGGTGATGGCCAACCCCGATCCGGCCATCGACTACGTGAAGGCCCGCGACGGCATCATCGACGTGGCGCTGGAGCGTCGCCGCCTGCGCATGGCCATCGACGCCGTCGTGGCCAGCCCCGATGCGCGCAAGGAAGGCTTCGGCGTGGTCGTGCCGGGCCGCCTGGCGCTGATGGCCTCTCAGGTGTCGGACGCCTTCGCCACCAAGACGCGCGTGAACCCCGACGCGGTCTGGACGGACAGCTACCTGCCGCCCAAGGCCGAGCTCAACATCCTGCCGCCGGCGCGCAAGTAAGCGGCGAGCGGTGCGGCCTGTCCGCGCCGTGATCCAAGCCTCAGCGCCAGTCGTGCGTGACCTGGAACATCACGCCCGCATCGCCCAGCAGGTTGTACTGCAGCGAGGTGCGCGGCGTGATCTGGAACCCCAGCGACGGCACGAACCCGGGCGAGAAGCCGCGCACGTTCAGCGGCACCTTGCTCTGGTACTTGCCGGTGTAGCCGTACATGATCCCGCCCGACCATTGCACGTACATCGAGGGCTGGCCGAGCACCCCGCTGTAGCGCTGGCCGATGAAGGCGTAGGCGCTGGGCTGGCCAAACGAGTTCGTGAAGTACGACAGCCCCCAGAAACGCCCGTCGGGCCCCGCACGCTCGGCGCCGAAGGCCCAGACGTGGCGGTGCTCGTCGCTCGGGCGCCAGTGCTGCGTGTAGGGCGAGACCACGATGCGCCACTGGTCGGCACGCGCGATCGAATCTCCCCAGCCCGACCACAGCGCAGGCTGCGCCCAGGCGAGCGCAGGGGCGGCCAGGGCCGCGGCTGTCGCGAAGGCGCCGATTGCGGCTCGGCCAGCCTTTCCAAGGGCGGCCCGCCCCGATTCACCCAGGCTCGTGCGATTGCGTATCCTCATGGTCCGGATTGTCTCCGGACTCGATCGACCCCTCGGGCCGCTGCGCCTTGACCCACCACCCGGACAGCCATGAGCTCCTTCGTCGACTTCCGAAACGTCTGGCTCGCCTACAACGACGAGTTGCTCGCCCAGGGCCACTACGCGGTGGAGGACATCTCGCTGCAGGTCGGCCAAGGCGAGTTCATCGCCATCGTCGGCCACTCGGGCTGCGGCAAGAGCACCTTCATGAAGCTCACCACGGGCCTGAAGATGCCCAGCCGCGGCACCATCCACATCGACGGCCAGCCCGTGACGGGGCCGCTCAAGATCAGCGGCATGGCGTTCCAGGCCCCGAGCCTGCTGCCCTGGCGCACGACGGTGGACAACGTGCTGCTGCCCCTGGAGATCGTCGAGCCCTACCGCTCCACCTTCAACTCGCGCCGGCGCGAGTACGAGGAGAAGGCGCGCAAGCTGCTGCAGAGCGTGGGCCTGGGCGGCTACGAGGACAAGTTCCCCTGGCAGCTCTCCGGCGGCATGCAGCAGCGCGCCTCGATCTGCCGCGCGCTCATCCACGAGCCCAAGATGCTGCTGCTCGATGAGCCCTTCGGCGCGCTCGATGCCTTCACGCGCGAGGAGCTGTGGTGCGCGCTGCGCGACCTGCACGCGGCGCAGAAGTTCAACGTCATCCTCGTCACGCACGACCTGCGCGAGAGCGTGTTCCTGGCCGACACCGTCTACGTGATGAGCAAGAGCCCGGGCCGCTTCGTCGTCAAGCGCGACATCGACCTGCCGCGCCCGCGCGACCTCGAAGTCACCTACACGCCGCAGTTCACCGACATCGTGCACGAGCTGCGCGGCCACATCGGCGCGGTGCGCAAGACCGGCGTGGCCGTACCCCAGTAAGCGAGGACTCCGATGAAGCTCTCCAAGACGATGGAACGCTGGTCGCCGCTGGTGGTGCTGGCCTTTGTGCTCGTGGTGTGGCAGATCGCCGTGTGGGTGCTCAAGGTGCCCGACTTCATCTTCCCCGGCCCGGTGGAGATCGCGCGCCAGTTCGCGCAGTTCAGCGGCCCGCTGATGGAGGCCGCGTGGAAGACCTTCTGGGTGACGATGCTGGGCTTTGGCCTGTCGATCACGGTGGGCGTGCTGCTGGGCTTCCTGATAGGCAGCTCGCGCCTGGCCTACACGGCGCTGTACCCGCTGATGGTGGCCTTCAACGCCGTGCCCAAGGCGGCTGTCGTGCCCATCCTCGTCGTGTGGTTCGGAATCGGCCTGGGCCCGGGCATCCTCACGGCCTTCCTCATCTCCTTCTTCCCGATCACGGTGAACATCGCCACCGGCCTGGCCACGCTCGAGCCCGAGCTCGAGGACGTGCTGCGCGTGCTCGGTGCGCGCCGTTGGGACGTGCTCGTGAAGGTGGGCCTGCCGCGCTCCATGCCCTACTTCTACGCCTCGCTCAAGGTCGCCATCACGCTGGCCTTCGTCGGCACGGTGCTGGCCGAGATGACGGCCGGCGACTCGGGCATCGGCTACCTGATGCAGACGGCCGGCTCGCAGCAGCGGCTGCCGCTGGCCTTCGCGGGCCTGGTCGTGATCGGGGTGATGGCGATGGCGATGTACGAGCTCTTCTCGTGGGTGGAGCGCCGCACCACGGGCTGGGCGCACCGCGGCTCGCAGGCCGCCTGAGCCGCCCCGCCATGCGTGCCGACAGCCCCTCGCCTGCAGGCTCCTCCTCCCCCGCGGACGCAGCGCGGCTGCTGCGCCTGGCCAACGCCGTGGCGCGCCGCGCCATGGAGGCCGGCCACCATCCCTTCGGTGCCATCCTCGTGGCCCCGGACGGCCACACCGTGCTCATGGAGCAGGGCAACGTGAACACCGTCAACCACGCCGAGTCGGTGCTCGCGCGCGAGGCGGCATCGCGCTACGAGCCCGCCTTCCTGTGGGGCTGCACGCTCGTCACCACCGTGGAGCCCTGCGCGATGTGCGCCGGCACCCAGTACTGGGCCCATATCGGGCGTCTCGTCTACGGCATGAGCGAGGCGCGGCTGCTGGCGCTCACCGGCAACCATTCCGAGAACCCGACGCTCGACCTGCCCTGCCGCGAAGTCTTCGACCGCGGCCAGAAGCCGATGCAGGTGGTCGGGCCCGTGCCCGAGGTGGAAGAGGAGATCGCGGCGCTGCACCGGGATTTCTGGCGCCGCCCATGAGGCGCGCCCGCGCCGGCACACCCGTGGGCCACGCCACGTGAAGGCAGGAGCCTGCAGATGGGCTGGCGCGGCCACCTGAGCCTGCACTACCGGATGGAGGGCGCGCGCACCGTCGCGCTGGACCGCCACGAAGGCCCGCTGCGCGTGCTGCAGCGCCTCTACCCCGAGGG
>CAILKA010000357.1 GCA_903834645.1 uncultured beta proteobacterium | reverse complement strand
TCAGCGTCTTCCAGGCCGGTGCCATGCCGTACTTCGAGCAGCCGCAGGCGTTCCTCGACGAGCTGCGGGCCTTCCTCGACGCGCCCTGACCGGGCGCGTTCGCGCGGCCCGGCGCGCAGACCCGGTGCGCAGCCTCATGCACCCGCCGAGGCCGCCGCGAACGGTCGCACGGAGCGGTAGGGCTGCATCCTGTCACGCCTCGCGAGCACGAGCTGCCACAGCTGTCCCTGGCGGGCGCGGAAGAAGCCCGCGCAGCTCAGCAGGTAGTAGCGCCACATGCGGCGGAAGCGCTCGCCGTAGCGCGGCGCAAGCTCGGGCCAGGCCTGCTCGAAGCGTGCGTGCCAGCTCATGAGCGTGCGGTCGTAGTCGGGGCCGAAGTTGTGCCAGTCCTCGATGAGGAAGTCGCGCTGCACGGCCGCGGCCAGCTCGCTCGGGCCCGGCAGCTTGCCACCCGGGAAGATGTGGCGCTCGATCCACGGGTCGGTGCCGGTGCTGGGCCGGTCCAGCCCGATGGTGTGCAGCAGGAACAGGCCCTGCGGCGCCAGCATCCGGCGCGCTGCGCCGAAGTAGGCGGCGTAGTTCTTCGCGCCCACGTGCTCGAACATGCCCACCGACACGATGCGGTCGAAGCTGCCGCTGGCCGAGCGGTAGTCCTGCAGCACGATCTGCACGGGCAGCCCGGCGCAGCGCTCGCGCGCGAGCTCTGCCTGCTCGCGCGAGACGGTGAGCCCCGTCACGTGCACGCCGTGGTGGCGCGCCAGGTGGCGGGCCAGCCCGCCCCAGCCGCAGCCGATCTCGAGCACGCGCTGGCCCGGGCGCAGCTGCAGCTTGGCGCAGATCATCTCGAGCTTGTGGGCCTGAGCTTCGTCGAGGTCGCGTGCGCGCTCCCAGTAGCCGCAGGAGTACACCAGCTCGCGGTCGAGCATGCGCGTGTACAGGTCGTTGCCGATGTCGTAGTGGCGCTCGCCCACGACGAAGGCGCGTGCGATGCGCTGCGGGTTGACAAGCTGGTTGCGCAGCCACGTGAGCGCCGCCCAGGTGCGCGCGAGCGCGCCTCCCTGGTCGCGGTCCAAGCCGGCGCCGAGCAGCCGCGCGAAGAGCTCATCGAGCCGCTCGCAGTCCCAGTCTCCATCGACATACGCGTCGCCCAGGCCGAGCGACCAGCTCGTGAGCACACGCCGGTACAGCCGCCGGCGGTGCACCTGCAGGTCCCAGGGCCGTGCGCCATCGGTGCGCACGTCGGCGCGCCGGAGCAGCCCGGCCAGAGGTCCGGGCGGGGCGTACGACACGGTCGGGGCACCGCCCACTCCCATCGGGACGGAGGTTGGTGAGGAGACGCGCATGCCGCAACCCTAGCCATCCGTGCCACGGCTGGCATTCGGCCGGCTCAACCTTTGCAGCCTTCTCCGGCCCGGTGCACGGGCTCGCGGCGCAAGCTCAGGCCCGCCCAGGCCGCCCAGGCCCCGGTGGCGGACTCGACCTGCATCGTTTCGCCCTGCGAACGCGCGCGCAGGGAGGCCTCGGTGCCGGGATGGGCCTGCAGCTGCAGGGTCGTGCCGCGCAGCAGGCCGGCGACGCCCAGGGTCGTCGTGCCCGTGCGCAGCGTGCCGTCCACCCGATCGGTGTGGCGCCCCAGACGCAGTGCCTGGCCGCCCGGCCCGCACCACAGCCCCTCCACGTGCGCCGGCACGATCCACAGGTGCAGCCGGCTGAGCTTCTCGCGCCCCACCGGCTTGTCGGGCGCCGGCACCTCGACCGTGCGCACGGGGTGCCAGTCGCCCAGGTCCCAGTCATGCGAGACGATGCGCGTGCCCGGGGCCAGCTTCAGCAGCGCCGGGCGCAGCTGCATGTTCACCTCGGGCAGCAGGTACATCGTGATGACGCTGGCCACCGAGAGGTCGGTCTTGAACAAGTCCTGGACGCGGAACTCCGCGCGCGCGGCCACGCCGGCGCGACGGGCGTTGTCGCGGCTGCGCTCCACGAGCTCGGGCACGATCTCCACACCCAGGCCGCGTGCCCCGAAGCGCCGCGCTGCGGTGATGACGATGCGTCCGTCGCCCGAGCCCAGGTCGAGCACGAAGTCGGTGGGCTGCACGCCTGCCAGCTCGAGCATCGCCACCGTCACGTGGTCGGGCGTGACGATGAAGGGCACCTCTTCGGTGATCTGCGCGGCGGCGGGGCGAATCGCCAGCGCGGCCCACAGCACCAGGGTGAACGCGAGCCTGGCCACCTCAGCGCCCGACGATTCCGAGCAGTTCAACCTCGAAGTGCAGCGTGGCGTTCGGCGGGATCGGGCCACCGGGCGTGCCGCGCTCGCCGTAGGCGATCGTTGCCGGGCAGACGAGAGCCGCCTTGCCGCCCACCTTCATCTTCTGCACGCCTTCGGTCCAGCAGGGGATCACGCGGTTGAGGGGGAACTGCGCCGGCTGGCCGCGGCGGTGCGAGCTGTCGAACTCGCGCCCGTCCGGGAAGGTGCCTCGGTAATGCACGCGCACCGTGTCGGTGGCCTGCGGGCTGGCGCCGTCGCCGGCCTTGAGCACGCGGTAGACGAGGCCGCTGGGCGTGGTCTCGGCCGTGGGTGCAGCGGCGGGGGAGGGGGAGCTCGCGTGGGCGGCCGCCAGCATCGTGGCGGCCAGGGTGCCCAGCGCCAGGCGGGCGGCGGCCCGCGCCGCGCGGGCAGGCTTCCGGGGTGGGGAGAGGGTGTTCATGAGCGCATCCTAGCGCGCGCCTGCCCCTGGGCGCGGCGGCTCAGCGCGGTGGCTGCCCCAGGACGATGCGCGCCTGGAACCAGTCGTCCACCATGCGCAGGTCGTAGGGCAGGGCCTCGCTCGCAGAGCCGGCGGGTGCCAGGCGGTCGAGGTAGGTCAGGTCGGCCAGCCACTCGTCGCCCGATCGCACAGCCGCGCCCGGGCCCGAGAGCTGCCAGCGCAGCCGCATGCGCGGCCAGTCGGCACGCCCGCGAAGCACGCGCACCGGGTCCAGGCGGTCGCCGGGCACTTCCTCGCCTGCAAGATCCACGTCCAGCACTTCGATGGCCAGGCGTTGCCCGTCGGGCAGCCGGGCCGCCAGGCCCTGGAAGTGGGCGCGCAGCAGCTCGAGGTTGCGCTCCCGGTCCAGCGTGCGCCAGCCGATATCGGCGTAGCGCTGCAGATCGACGAACCGCACCTCTACGGCGCCGGCAGCCCTGGCGGGCAGCGTCGCCGCGCCCAACAGGGCGACCAGGCAGGCGCACAGCGCCAGCCACAGGGCGCTTCGCCGTGCGGTGAACCGGGCGGCTTGCCAGGATCGTAGGGGTTGCATGGGTGCCAGCGATGTCACCTTGGCAGTGTGCCCGAGCCGGTACCCCGCACGTCAACGGGGAAAGCTGTCCTTGAGCGTGGTCACGCGGTTGAACACCGGGTGCTCGGCCGTGTGGTCGATGCGGTCGGCCACGAAGTAGCCGTGGCGCTCGAACTGCAGGCGCATCTCGCGTGCCGCGCCGCACAGGCCCGGCTCGAGCCACGCCGACACCACGCGGCGGCTGGCCGGGTTCAGCGCCTCGCGGAAGTCGCGCCCGCCCGCCTCGGGCTGGTCATCCACGAAGAGCCGCTCGAAGAGCCGCACCTCGGCCCCCAGCGCCTCGTGCACCCCCACCCAGGTGACCACACCCTTGACCTTGACCGAATCGGCCCCCGGCGTGCCGCTCTTGGTGTCGGGGATCACGCGTGCATGCACGGCCGTGATGCGGCCCTCGGCGTCGCGCGTGCAGCCCGTGCACTCGACGACCATGCCGTACTTCAGGCGCACGCGCCCGCCCGTGCCCAGGCTCCCGTCGGGCTGCGGCTGCGGCGGGTGCAGGCGGTGGAAGCCCTTGGGTGGCACCTCGGCGAAGTCCTCGCGCTCGATCCACACCGCCGGCCCGAGCGTGAAGCGGCGTGTGCCGAGCTCGGGGCGCTGCGGGTGCGAAGGGGCCTCGCAGGGCTCCAGGTGCGAGGCGCTGCCGAACACCTCGGCCCAGTTCACGAGCTCCAGGCGCAGCGGGTCGAGCACCGCCATGGCGCGCGGTGCCTGGCCCTCCAGGTCCTCGCGAAGCGCGACGTCCAGCACCGACGGGTCGAGCCAGATGTTGGTCTTGCTCGCACCCGTGGCCTCGGCCATCGCGCGGATGCTCGCGGGCGTGTAGCCGCGCCGGCGCAGCCCGTAGATCGTGGGCATGCGCGGGTCGTCCCAGCCGCTCACGAGGCGCTCGTCGACGAGCGCCTTGAGCTTGCGCTTGCTCGTGACCACGCCGTTGAGGTTCAGCCGCCCGAACTCGATCTGGCGCGGCAGCGGCCGGGCAAGCAGCCCGAGGTCGGCCAGGTGGCCCAGCAGCCAGTCGTAGAAGGGCCGCTGATCCTCGAACTCGAGCGTGCAGATGCTGTGCGTGATGCCTTCGAGCGCATCCTCGATCGGGTGCGCGTAGGTGTACATCGGGTAGATGCACCAGGCGTCGCCCGTGCGGTGGTGCGTGGCGTGCTTGATGCGGTAGAGGGCCGGGTCGCGCAGGTTGATGTTGGGCGACGCCATGTCGATC
>CAILKA010000356.1 GCA_903834645.1 uncultured beta proteobacterium | reverse complement strand
CGAAGGCCTCGAAGAAGGCCCGCCCGTCAGCGTTGTCGAAGGCGGCCCCGCACTGGTCAGGGGTCAGCAGCGGCAGCTGCGGCGCGCGCGTGGCGGCCAGCATCTCCAGGGCCGCGCTGCCATCGAGCGCGGTGTAGTAGGCGTACTGCCCGGTGCGCTGGCGCAGCAGCGGGGCCACCTGCAGCACCTACGCCCAGTCGCGCGGCGGCGGCACACCGGATGACTCCAGCAGCGTCCGATTGCACAGCGTGATGTTGCTCGTCACGTACCAGGGCAGCGCGAAGGTGCGCGCGCCCAGGCGGTTGGCGGCCCAGGTGGAGGGCAGATAGGCCGCCACCTGCTCGCTGCGCAGGAAGCGCTCGGGCTCATGCAGGGCGCCGAGCTCGGCAAGCTTGGCGCTGAACTGCGGGTTGAGGTTCACCACGTCGGGCGCGGTGCCCGCAGCGATCGCCGTCAGCGCCTTGCGTTCCATCTCCGCCCAGGGCACGTCCACCCATCTCACCCGCACGCCGGGGTGCAGCGCTTCGAAGGCGGCGAGCAGGCTGCGCACGTAGGCATCGTGGTGCGGCGAGAGTTGCATGGTCCAGAAGGACACCTCTCGCCCCGATGACCGTGCCCGCAGCGCCGGCAGGGCCAGCCAGGCAACGGCCCCTGCGCGGGCGAGCCAGCGGCGCCGCGGGGCCACGGTGGCGGCTTGGGAGGCGTCAGGTGGTCGGGACAAGCCAAGCATGGTCTAAAAATGGTCCAGCAATGGTAAAGTGAAACCGGACACAAGCAGGGCAGTCGGCGCACGGGGCGCGGATTCGCCGCCTGAAGGAATGATCACACCGTGAGGCGACGCGCGAAACAGGAGCGTCTGCGGCGCGAGCTGATGCAGCTCGTCGAGCAGTCGGTCGACGGCACGCGCCTGCTGCCTGAGCGAGACCTGGCCCACCAGCTGGGCGTGGCGCGCGAAACCTTGCGTGCCGCGATGCGCAGGCTCGAGGACGAGGGGCTGCTGCAGAGGCGCCAGGGTTCGGGCACTTTCGTCGTGGCACAGGCCTGGGTCAAGCCCTTCCAGCTGCGGTCCTTCAGCGAGGACATGCGCGAGCGCGGGTTGCAGCCCTCGAGCCGCCTGCTGTCCATACGCGAGGTGCCGGCCGACGCCAAGCTCGCCCACAAGCTGCGCCTGAGCCCGGGTGCGTCGCTGCACGAGGTACGCCGGCTGCGGCTGGCGGACCGGATGCCCATGGCCCTCGAGACAGCCTACCTGCCTGCCCAGCGCCTGCCGGGCTTCGACCCGCAGGCGCTGGCCGATCAGTCGCTCTACGAACTCCTCGCCCGCGACTACGGCATCCACATGCGTGCGGCCGCGCAGCAGATCCAGGCCACGGTCGTCACGCAGGAGGAAGCCCGGCTGCTCGATGTGGCGCCTTTCTCTCCAGCGCTGCTGGTGGAGCGCGCCGTGCAGTCCTCCACCGGGGAGGCGATCGAGTACGGCAAGAGCCTGTACCGGGCCGATCGCTACCGGCTGGAGGTCGAGGTGCTGCGTGGTGGCGGCGAGGCCGCAGCGGGCGCCGTGCCATGAGGCCCCGCTTGGCCCTCATGCAGGTCGAGGCCGCCCTCAGGGGGGGGCTTGTGGTGTCTTGCCAGCCGGTCGAGGGCGGCCCGCTGGATGACGACGAGGTGGTGTGCCGCCTGGCACGGGCTGCCGTGGATGGCGGTGCGGCGGGCTTGCGGGTGGCCGGTGCCAGCCGGGTGCGGCGGGTACGCGGTGCAGTCGAGGTGCCGGTGATCGGCATCGTCAAGCGCGACCTGAGGGATTCCGCCGTGCGCATCACGCCTCATCTGCAGGACGTGCAGGACCTGCTGGACGCCGGGGCGGACGTGATCGCGGTGGATGCCACACAGCGTGCGCGGCCGGTGCCGGTGCAGGCGCTGCTGGCCGCCATCCGTGGCGGCGGGGCGGTGGCCATGGCCGATGCGTCCTGCCTGGAGGACGCACGGGCGGCACAGGCCCTGGGATTCGACATCGTGGGCAGCACGCTGAGCGGCTACACCGGCGGGCCCGTTCCCGTGCACCCCGATGTGGAGCTGGTGCGGTTACTGGCCGGGCTCGGGATGCGCGTGATGGCCGAAGGGCGCTTCAACACGCCCGCTCAGGCAGCCGCTGCTCTCCAGGCCGGCGCCTGGGCCGTGACGGTGGGCTCGGCGCTCACCCGGCTGGAGCACGCGACACGCTGGTTCTGTGACGCCCTGGCCGGCGCAGCGCCCCCCGCCGCCTCGCCTCGCTAGGCGGCAAGGCGGGTCCGCCTGCGCGGGCTCGGGACGGTGTCAGCGAAACTCGCGCGTGCGCTTCCAGCCGTCACGATCGGTGAAGCTCGGGGTCGCAGGCTGTTTGGCCGGGCGGGCGGTCGGGTCCAGCCGTACCGTGCGCCGGCGCGCCGTGGCGGGGTCGAGGGCCTCGGTGAGCACGCGCGCGGCGTCGGACTGCGTCAGCGCCTGCAGCGCAGCCGTCGTGGCAGCCTGGCGCTCCCATTCGCCGCCATAGACATAGGCGCTGGTGTAGAGCCGCTCGGCCCGGTCGGCGATGCCGGTGGGCTTGGCGTCCAGCCGCGACTGCACGCCGGCTTTCAGCGCTGCCCACTCGCCATCAGGCAGGGCGGCGAGCGCAGCGGGCAGGGTAGCGAGGAAGGCCTCGGCGCGCTGCTGCAGCTCGTCGCTCGTGTAGGTGCTCGACTGGATGAGGAAGGAGAGCCAGCGGGCGCGCTCGGATGTGCCGGCGCCTGAGCTCACGATGTAGCCGAGCTGCTGGCGTGTACGCAGTTCGGTGAAGACCGCGGGGGAGGCGAAGGCGGCAATGGCCAGGGAAGCCGCGCGCATGCTCGGCGTGTCCTCGGGCAACGCCAGGTCGAGCCACCACACGGCGTTGCTGCCCTCGACCGCACCGGCGTCCATGACCTGCTCGCCAGCACGCATCACCAGGTGGCGCCGCTGCATACGATCGGCTGGGGCCAGGGGCCGCGCCCCGATCGAGCGGGCCAGCGCGCGCGCCGTCGCCACCGCCTCCTCGGGTGGCAGGTGGCCGTGCACGAGCACCTCCAGGCGTCCGCGCGCGAGCATCCGTTCGCTGAAGCGCTGCACCTGCTCGCGGGTGGCCCTGCGCGTGACAGGCTCGAGTTCAGGCGGCAGCGGCGCGACCTCGCGCAGCATCGCGTCACGCCGGCTCCGCGCCAGGTCGATGGCCTCGCTCTGCGCGTAGCTCGCGAGCGTGCGCAGCACCTGCTCGCGCAGGTCCTCGAAGCGGGCGGCGCTCAGGTCCAGGCTGCGCAGGCGCTCGGCGACGTGGCGTGCCACCCGGGCCGGCGAGTCGCCGTAGCCGGTGAGCGTGAGCTTGAGCCCCTCGAGCGTGAACTCGAAGCCGAGCTCCACGCCCGCGGCGCGCGCGTCCGCGATGTCGGCCTCGAGCATCTCGCGCCAGGCGCGGCTCCACAGCCCGAGCAGCGCCGCGCCTTCGGTGTCGGCCAGGGCGCGCGCCGGCACGAAGCGCAGGACGATCGCAGTTTGCGGGCGCTGGAACTCGGTGTCCGGGGCGTAGTGCAGCGCCAGGCCCGGCTCATCGATCAGCGTCTGGGCCCGCTCGGCCAGCAGCGGCGTGGCCCCTGGCATGAAGCGGTTGGCTCCAGGCAGCGCGAAGGAAGGGTGCGGCTGTGCGGAGGCGAGCTGCGCATAGGCGGGGCCGGTGTCCTCACGGTAGGCGTAGCGCACGTCGTAGATGCGCTCACGCCGGTCGGTGGGCACGCCGCGCGCGGCCAGGGTGGCCAGCATGTTGTCCGGGCGCAGCCGGTCGAGCAGCTGGCGGTAGGAGGCCTCATCGGGTGCCCCCCAGGCCGAGCCCGCACGCTCGGCCACCTCCAGCGGGTAGAAGAGGGCCTGGTTGGCCAGCTGCGTGGCCAGTCGCATGCCCTCGCCGCGGTTCCCGTGGGTCTCCTGCAGGGCGCCGATGCGGGCCCGATCCTCGAAGAAGGCTCGCGGGAAGGGGCCGCGGCGCAGGTGCTCGAAGTAGCCGAAGAGCAGTTCCATCACGCGTGGAGCAGCCTTCTCGCCCTGGGGGGTGAGGTCCACCGACACGAACATCGAGCCGTACTCGGGCGTGCGCTCCCACAGGCCGGCGCTGAGGTTGTTGGCCAGGCCCTCCTCGCGCAGCCGGGCCAGCAGCCCGCCCGCTCCGGCGGTCTCGATGAGCTGTTCGACAAGCGTGGCCGAGCGCGACGCGAACATCGGCCGCGTGGCCGGCAGCACGAACTCCAGCTGAAGCTGGCGCAACTCGCGCACGGGCTCGACGGTGGCCAGCCGCAGCGCCGCCTTGCGCGGCAGAAAGACTGGCTCGCGCACGGGGTTGGGCACGTCGCGCCGCGGCACCGCCGCGAAGTGCTCGCGTGCCAGGCGCTCGAGCTCGTCCAGCGGCGCCCGCCCGGTGATGGACAGTGCCATGCGGTGCGCGCTGTAGTGCTGCTCGTAGAAGGCGCGCACGGCCTGAGGATTGGCGCGTGCAAGCGTGTCGCGGTTGCCGGTGGAGAACTTGCTCTCCCCGCTTTGCGGGTCGTAGAGCTCGCGCTTGACGGCGGTGATGCGCCGGCCGTCGTTCTGCAGGTGGCGCATGGCCTCGTTGTGCACGGCCGTCACCTCGCGGCCGACGAAGGCGGGGTTGAAGCTCGGCGCGATGAAGAACTGCGCGAAGCGGTCCAGCGCGCCGGGCAACGCCTCGTGGCGCACCTCGAAGTGGTAGTTGGTGTGGTCGCTTGCGGTGTAGGCGTTCTGGCTGCCGCCGTTGCGCTGGATGAAGCGGCCGTACTCGCCTTCGTCGGGGTACTTGGCCGTGCCCAGGAACAGCATGTGCTCGAGGAAGTGCGCCAGGCCCTCGGTGTCGCGCGGGTCGTCGATCTGGCCCACGTCCACGACGAGGGCGGCGGCCGAGCGGTTGAAGCGCGGATCGGAGGCGAGCAGCACGCGCATGCCGTTGGGCAGGACGAGGCGGCGGAAGCGGGCCTGGTCGGTCGGCGCCACGATGCGGGGGGGCAGGGCGGACGCCGGGGACGGCGCAGCTGCGCGCGGCGTGGCAGGTGCCGTCTGCGCCTTGGGTGCGGGCGAGCTCAGCAGCGCGAGGGCGAGACACAACGGGGCGGGCAACAGGGGAGACAGTCGCATGGCGAGATCGGTCGGTGAGTGGACGTCCGGACCGGCAGATGGCGCACTCGGGGCACCCGGTGCCCGCGCCGCAGCCGGACCGCAACTGGCCAGTGTACGGCGCGGTCCCTCAGCGTCCCGTGTGGTCGGCCGCTGCCCAGGCGGACGGGCACGCGCGCCTGCCGGTACAGTTGCGGCTCCACGAGGACGGACCATGGCCGCGACCCCATCCGACACGCTCCCCGAGAGCTGGCACCGCCACTTCGCCGCCCAGGCCAACAACCGAGCCTGGAACCTCGCTGAGGCACGCGGGGACGCGATGCTCGACCATGACCTGCTGAACGCGGCGCATGCCGCCGCCTGGCACTGGAGCGTCGTGGGGACCGAGCTGCACCACATGCGCGCCACGATGCTGCTGGCCCATGTCCACGCGCTGCTCGGACATGGGCGCACGGCCTGGGGCTACGCGGAATCGATGCGCCGGGCCTTTCTCGCCTGGCCGGAGACTCCCGACTGGGAGCTCGCCTTCGTGCACGCCATCCACGCACACGCCGCCTGCGTCGCGGGCGAGCGCGCGGCACATGCCGCCTCCTGGGAGGAGGCGCAGCGCTGCGTGGAGGCCATTGCCGACCCCGAGGACCGCGCCATCGTGCTCAAGACCTGGGCCCAGGTTCCGGCCCCCTGATCGCGCCATGACCGGCCCGGCCCCTGCACTGGCCTGGCTGGCACAAGTTTCACGCCTGTGGATGCTGGGCCCGGTGACCGCCCGTCCATGATCGAGGCTAGCCGGGCTCAAAGTGTCCGACCGGTTTGACAAGAGACCCTTCTCGCGTAAAGTCGATCCGAGTCGTATCCAGGAGTTGCCGTGACCACCGTAAAAGCCTGCCTGAGCCAGAAGCCCACCCAACTGATCCATGTCGCCCCGCACGAGCCGGTGCAGCGCGCCCTCGAGCTGATGAAGGAGCGCCGCGTGCGCTCGGTGCTGGTGCTGGAGGGTGAGCGGCTGGTCGGAATCATCACGCAGGGCGACTGCGCGATCCGCGTGCTGCTGACCGGGCGCGATGCGCGGGCCACGCCCGTCTCCGAGGTGATGACCTCCGACCCGATGACGGTGAAGCTCAGCGACCAGCTGGAAGCGTGCATGGGCCTGATGGCCAGCCGCAACATCCGCCACCTGCCGGTGCTCGAGGGCGGGCGCGTGGTCGGTGTCGTCTCCATCGGCGACATCGTCAAGGACATGATCCGCCAGCTCGGCGAGCAGGTTTCGTACCTCGAGACGTACATCAAGGGCCACGGCGCCTGAGCGGCCCGCGCCTGCTCATGCCAGGCGCGCCCGAAGTCTGCGACGGCCGCCCGCTTGGGGCGGCTATTCCACCTTGATGCCAGCGGCCCTGACCACCGGGCCGTACTTGGCAAGATCGCGCCGCATGTCCTCGAGGAACTGATCGGGCGTGCCGGGCGAGGGTTCGATGCCGAGCACCGCCAGACGCTCGCGGATGGCGGGATCGGCCAGCACCGCGTTGAGTTCGGCGTTGAGGCGGCGCACGATGGCCGTGGGCGTGCGCGCCGGGGCCAGGATGCCGACCCACGAACTCGACACGAAGTCGGGCACGCCCGACTCGATGAAGGTGGGCACATCCGGCAGCGAAGCCGAGCGCGTGGCGCTGGAGACCGCAATCGCCTTCAGGCGGCCGTTCTTGACATACGCCTGGGCGCCCGCCACCGCCGTGTAGACGAGCGGAATGGCGCCGCCTATGGCATCGGTGATGGCCTGGCCTCCGCCCTTGTAGGGCACGTGCTGAAACTGCGCGCCGGTGCGCTGGTTCAGCAGTTCGCCGGCGATGTGCGGCGTGCCGCCGATCCCCGACGTGCCGTAGGACAGTCCGCCGCTGGTGGCCTTGGACAGCGCAACGACCTCCTGCAGCGTCGAGGCCTTCACGCCCGGGTGGGCCACGAGGATCAGCACGGCATCGCCAATGCGCCCGACGGGGCTGAAGTCCTTCAGCGTGTCGAAGGGTACTTTCGCGAACACGTGCGGGTTGATCACCATCGTGCCGTCGAAGGCGAGCAGCAGGGTGTAGCCGTCCGGGGCTGCGGTGGCCACGGCGCTGGTGCCGATGTTGCCGGAGGCGCCGGGCCGGTTGTCGACCACGACCTGCTGGCCCAGGCGCCTGCCCAGGGCTTCTGCGATGACGCGCCCGCTGGTGTCGGTCACACCGCCTGTGGCGAAGGGGACGATCAGCCGGATCGGCCTGCCGGGGAAGCCCTCGGCAGACCCGGCCGGGGCCTGGGCGGCCACGGGGCCAGCCGCGGCGAAAAGGGCCAGAAGGCAGTAAACGGCCAGCCGCCGGCCTTTCTTCGATGCTTCAGTCATGGTGCGCGTGCCTCCTGTCGAAATCCCAGACATCCTCGAAGCGCGATCGCCAGGCGCTGGCCCGGGCGTCTGGCTCTGGCGGGGGAGGGTCCGGGAGGCGGACGTCGCAGGCGGCGAGCACCGTGGCGGAGGGAGCGGGATTCGAACCCGCGGTGGGCTGTTAACCCACACACGCTTTCCAGGCGTGCGACTTAAACCACTCATCCATCCCTCCGCGGGAGGGTTGCCAGTGTAGCCGAGCGGTCGCGTCAACCCGGTGATGGACGATCGGCGCCCCAGGCGTGCCCCTGCAGCCACGCCAGAGGCACAAAGTCCAGCGACCGCTGGTGCGTGCTCTCCAGCACCACGGGCGGCGCGCATCCTGCCTCGTAGGCCTGCCTCCAGCGCAGCGCGCACACGCACCAGCGATCCCCGGGCTTGAGGCCCTTGAAGCGGTACTCGGGGCGCGGGGTGATGAGGTCGTTGCCGGACTCGAACTGCTGGTTGAGG
>CAILKA010000355.1 GCA_903834645.1 uncultured beta proteobacterium | reverse complement strand
GTGGAGCCTGGCCGCATCGTGCGCCACTCGCCGCTGGGCGACCTGCACAAGCCCGGCATGCGCGTGGGTGAGCCGCACGGCCAGGTGACGCGACGCGCCGAGCGCATCGCCGAGTGGCTGGCCCTGGGCGACACCTGCAAGGTGACGAGCAACCTCTGGGGCGAACGCTGGTCGAAGCTGACGATCAACGCGATGCGCAACGGCCCGTGCGCGTTCACCGCCATGACCGGCCGGCAGCGCGACACCCACGACGTGGCACGCACGCTGTCGATCCGGCTGGGCAGTTCCGCCGTGCGCGTGGGGCGCGCCCTGGGCCTGGCGCTCGAGCCCGTGGGCGGCCTCGACCTGGATCTGCTCGCACGCGCCGAGCAAGATGCACACGCCCGCCAGGCGCTCACCGACCAGATCATGGCCGTCGCGCTCTCGCGCAGCGACGCCCAGCGCCCCTCGATGGGCCAGGACATCCTGAAGGGCCGCCGCACCGAGACCGAGCACATCAACGGCCTGGTGGCCAGGCGCGGCGAGGAGGTGGGCGTGGACGTGACGCTGCACCACCGGGTGGACACGCTGATACGCCGCATCGAGCGCGGCGAGCTCTCACCTGGCGCGCACCTCCTCGAAGGAATCCTCGACTGACACGGCCTGGCCGCGCCGCCCGCCGGGCGACGTCGCACGCCCGCACCATCGGCTTCGCACCATCCGCCCGGCACCTGTCGCCCCTGCACGCCAAGTCGCCCCAATCGTCCCAATCGCCCCCCAAGATGCCCGAGCCCACCGACCTTCTCGAGATCGACGTGCAGGACGTCGAGTACCTGCGCCACGGCAGCACGGCGCTGCTCGCGCGGCTGTACCTGCCGCGCGGCCGGCCGCCCCTTGCGCTGCTGGCCGAGCTGCACGGCGGCGCGTGGTGCCGAGGCGACCGGCTCGACGAGGATGGCCTCAACCGGGCCCTGGCCCGGCAGGGCATAGGCGTGGCGGCCTTCGACTTTCGCCAGCCCCCCGAGGCAGGCTACCCGGCCTCGCTGCTCGACATCCACTGCGCCATCCGCTGGCTCAAGACGCAGGCCCCGCGCCTGGGCGCCCGGCCGGAGCAGGTGGGCGTGATGGGTTTGTCCAGCGGCGCCCACCAGGCCATGCTCGTGGCCATGCGGCCGCATGACCCGCGCTACGCCGCACTGCCGCTGCCAGGCGGCGAGAACGCGGATGCCCGCGTGGCCTGCGCGATCCTGTGCTGGCCCGTGATCGATCCGCTCGGCCGCTATCACCATGCCCAGGCGCTGCGCGCCAGCGGCCAGCCCTACCCCGCTGGCATCGACCGGGTGATTCCCGACCACGAGCGCTACTGGCCCAGCGAAGAGTCGATGGACGAGGCAAGCCCGCTGCGCGCACTGGAGCGGGCCGAGCCCGTGGAGCTCCCCCCGGTTCTCTACCTGCAGGGCACGGCAGACCTCATGCACCCTGTGGCGCACCTCGAGCGCTTCGTGCAGGCCTACCGCGATGCCGGAGGTGAACTCACGCTCGCCTGGTATGCGGGCGAGGATGCCGGCTTCGTCAACAAGCGGCCCGACGCACCGGCCACCGCGCAAGCCATCGCCGACATCGTGCAGTTCGTGCGGGGCCGGCTGGCCACGAGCGGCGCACCCGGCGCCCACGAGTCCGCGCGCCGCGACGCGGCGCGCTGAACTCCGCTTACCGGCTCAATCGGCCTTGATGTTGGCCGCGCGAATCAGCTCGCGCCACTTGCGCGTCTCGGCCGCCTGGTGATCGGCCAGCGCCTGGGCCGAGCCGCCACCGGCCACGCCCCCTTGCTGCTCGATCCAGCCCTTCACGTCGGCGCGCGCCAGCACGGCCGAGACATCGGCGTTGAGCTTGGCCAGGATGTCCGATGGCGTGCCCGTGGGCGCGTACAGGCCGAACCAGGCCGTCACCGCGAAGCCCTGCAGGCCGGCGGCCTCCGCCACCGTCGGCACATCCGAGAGCGAGGCCATGCGCTCGGCGCTCGTGATGCCCATCAGTCGCGCCGAGCCGCTGCGTGCGTGCGGCAGCACAACCGAGCTGTTGTGGAACAGCACCTCGAAGTGCCCGCCCAGCAGGTCGGACATCATCTGTGCGCTCGACTTGTACGGGATGCCCTGCATCCGGATGCCGGCCAGCTGGTTGAGCAGCTCGGCCGCCAGGTGTGGGCTCGTGCCGCTGCCGGGGTGCCCGTAGCGCAGCTTGCCGGGGTTGCGCTTGGCGAAGTCGATGAGCTCGCGCAGGTTGTTGGCCGGCACGCTCGGGTGCGTGACCAGCAGGTTGGGCATCGACATCACGAGCGTGATCGGTGCCAGATCCTTGGCCGGGTCGTACGGCATCTTCTCCATCATGCTGACATTGACCGCCATCGCGCCGATGGTGCTCAGCAGGATCGTGTACCCGTCGGCTGGCTGCTTGGCAGCCCGGTCGGTGCCGGTGATGCCCCCCAGGCCCACGACGTTTTCCACCACCACCGATTGGTTCCACACCGCGCTGAGCCGCGAGGCCAGCTGGCGCGAGATCGCATCCGGGCTGGAGCCCGCAGGCGCGGCCACGATCAGCTTGACCGGCTTGTTCGGAAACCCGGCCGCGCTTGACTGAGCCGCCGCAGGGCCGGCCGCGATCGCAAAGGCCGCCACGGCCAGGAGATGGGTCAATAGCTTTCTCATCGGTTGCTGCTCCTGTCTTCGTCCATCGTGTAGAGACCCGTGCCGCACCCCATGCCCCTGGTGCGAAAAAGGGCTTGTGCGAACCCCGTTCGGTGCTGCCCGGGCTCCGCTGCGCCGCAGGTTTTCTGACTCACTTCACGTTAGCGTGCGAGGCGCGGGCCGCAAGTGAGGAGATCCCCACGCAGTTTCACCTTGTGAACTTTCAACCGGCATCGGCCACGGCCACTGGGAATGTGATGCAGCCAAGGCCACTGCAGCTCCCAGACCCCGTCCATGCGCGGGGATGAAAATTTGATCCGACCCCTTCAGGCGAGCCGCCAACGTCAGTAGCATGGCCGAGCGACTCCTCGACTGCAAAGGGACACCCATGGACGTCAAGCGCGCCATCGAGATCACCGAGAAGATCTTCCTCGTGCTCATCGCCGCATTCACCGTCGTGGCGATGGGCCAGGAGGTGATGATGCTGGTGGAGAACCGCAAGGTCGAGTTGAAGGACCTGCTGCTGATGTTCATCTACGCCGAGGTGCTCGGCATGCTCGGCGCCTTCTACAGCAGCCGGCGCATCCCGATCGCGATCCCGCTGTTCATCGCGGTCACGGCGCTGTCGCGGCTGATCATCCTGCAAGGCAAGGACACGGACCCGTCGGTGCTGCTGTACGAGAGCGGCGCCATCTTGCTGATCTGCGTGGCCGGCTGGGTCGTCACGCGCATCCCGCAGGACGAGTAGGGCCCAGGCGGCGGCCTGCAGCAGGCTCGGCGCCTGCTAGCTCGTGCGCACCATCTGCACGATCTGGGCCACGTCCACCTTGCGCGCCTGCTGCTCGATCTGCGGCATGTACTGCGCCTGAAGCCCCCGGGCCTGGCCCAGGACCGAGGTGTAGGCGTCCTTGAGCATCTGCGTGTTCATGGTGCGCCCGCCCGCGTAGTAGCGCCTGGCCACTTGCCCGAGCGCGTAGGTGGTGGCAAACGAGAAGGCCGCGCCCGTGGCACCTCGAGCCAGTGCGCCCGCCATGCCGCCGGCCACCTTGCCGAACAGGCCGCCGATGAGCTTGCGCCCCACATCCTCCAGGTACTGCCCGGTGAGCCCCACTCCCATCGCGGCCAGCAGGTCCTTGATGTGGCCGCGGTCGAGCTCGTAGCCGTGAGCCTTGCCGATGCGGTAGACCATCTTCATCTGCAGGGGGATGATCGCCATCGAGGCCATCGACTGCGGCAGCAGCTCCAGCGCCCCGTTCATGATCGCGTAGTTGAGGACCATGCGATCGAGCTCGGCGTCGCTGCGCGGCGCAGCGGGGGCTGCGGCG
This sequence comes from uncultured beta proteobacterium, assembly GCA_903834645.1. Taxonomy (GTDB): domain Bacteria; phylum Pseudomonadota; class Gammaproteobacteria; order Burkholderiales; family Burkholderiaceae_C; genus Rubrivivax. The sequence goes on along the minus strand of CAILKA010000355.1, from coordinate 5,038 downwards.
GGTGAGGTGCCCGCGGCCACTTCGTCAAGCGGAGCCGTCGCCAGGGCATCGGCAGTGAGGGTCGGCTCGGCCATCTGCGGGCCCGACAGGCCGAGGGCCTGGCCGAGCTCGGTGAGGAACCGCGTCTCCTGATCGTTGCGCAGACCATCGGCATCGCACACGCCCACCGCCAGCTCGTAGGCCAGCTGGCGCAGCGCAGCGCTCGTCAGGCCCGCGGCTGCCGAGGCGGTGCTCGCGCGCTGCAGCAGCACGTCCTGCACCAGGGCCGGAAGGTTCAGGTCGGGTGAGGCCAGAGACTCCGCCACGCGGCGCACCTCGGCACGCTCGGCCTCGCCCTGAGTGCCGTCGGCGAAGGCCGCCAGCAGCGCGATCGTGAGCAGGGAGGTCTTCTCGGGGTTCTGCATGGGCTTGTCCTGTCGGTGTGCGTCGGTGCGTATTGGTGCGCAAGGGCCTGCTGGAGTTCCCTGCTGCTCGCTCACACGAGCGCTGCAGCGGGTGAGCGGCGCGAGGCCGCGGGCTCCCGCCCGGTCACGCCCCCAGCACGAATGCCGCCCCCCGCTCCCCGATCATGATGGAGGCCGCGTTGGTGTTGGCCGAAGTCAGCGTGGGCATGACCGAGGCATCGATGACCCGCAGGCCCTCCACACCCCGAACCCGCAGCTGCGGATCAAGCACAGCCCGCTCGTCGCTGCCCATGCGGCACGTGCCCACCGGGTGGAAGACCGTGCCGCCGCGGCTGCGCGCGAAGTCCCACAGCTGCTCGCGCGTGGCCACCCCCGCGCCTGGCATGGTCTCGATGTCCCACAGCTCCCGAAAGGCCGGCTGGGCGTAGATCTCGCGCAGCCACTGCAACCCCGAGACCATGGTCTCGCGGTCCAGCGGCTCGCTGAAGTAGCGCGGGTCGATGCGCGGCTGCTCGAAGGGGTCGGCCGAGCGGATCTGCACGCTCCCGCGGGAAAGTGGCCGGCACTGACACACCGAGGCGCTGAAGCCCGGGTAGTCGTGCAGCGGGTCGCCAGGCTTGTCCACCGAAAGGGGCATCACGTTGAACTGCACATCGGCGCGGCCGTCGCGTGCCTGGTCGGTGCGCGCGAAGCCTCCCACCTGGCCCGCGCCCACCGTGAGAGGCCCGCGATCGGCCAGCAGCCACTGCAGGCCCATCTTCGCCAGCGAAAAGGGGTTGCGCACCTGGTTGTTCAGCGACATCTTGCGCTTCAGGCGCACGATGACGCGGGCCTGGTAGTGGTCCTGCAGGTTCTGCCCGACGTCGGGCGCATCCACCTGCACCGCGATGCCGTGCTGGCGCAGCAGCGCCGCCGGCCCGATGCCCGAGAGCTGCAGCAGCTGCGGCGACTGCAGCGCACCAGCACTCAGGATGACGTCGCCTTGAGCGCGCGCCTGGTGCACTTGCCCACCCTGCACCCACTCCACACCCACCGCACGGCCGCCCTCGAACAGCACCCGCGACACCTGGGCGCGCAGCTCGAGCTTCAGGTTCGGGCGCGCAAGTGCCGGCCGCAGGAAGGCCCTGGCTGCGCTGGAGCGCCAGCCCCCCTGGATGGAAAGCTGGTAGGCGCCCACGCCGAAGTCAGTGTGGGCATTGAAGTCGGGGTTGCGGGGCAGGCCTGCCTGCATGCCTGCCTGCACCCACGCCTCGCAATAGGGATGATCGTTGCGCAGGTCGGACACGCCGAGCTCGCCGTCGGCCCCGTGGAACTCGCTGGCCCCGCCCTCGTAGCGCTCGGAGCGGCGGAAGTACGGCAGCACGGTCGGGTAGTCCCAGCCCGACGCGCCGGCACGCACCCAATCGGCGTAGTCCTCGTGCTGGCCGCGGATGTAGACCAGCCCGTTGATGGACGAGGAGCCCCCCACGACGCGCCCGCGGGGCCACACGATGTTGCGCCCGCCCGAGCCCTCGGAGGGCTCGGTGCCGAACAGGCGCGAGAAGCGTGTGTCGTAGATGGTCTTGAAGTAGCCCACCGGCAGGTGGATCCAGAAGTTTCGATCCGACCCGCCGGCTTCCAGCAGCAACACGCGACGCCCGGCCGCGCACAGGCGGTTGGCCAGGACGCATCCCGCCGACCCGGCGCCGACGATGATGTGGTCCCAGACCGGGCCGCTGGCGGGCTTCAAGGCTGGCCTGCCGTCTTGCTCAAGCCTTGACGGTGTCCAGGAAGAGCTTGGTGTCGAAGTAGGCCGACGCGGGCACCGGGTTCTGGATGTTGCCGAACTTGACGAAGAAGTCGGTGACCTGCTGCAGCCAGCGTGTCACGGAGCCGTCTGCGTACAGCTTGCGCCATTCGGCCGAGGTGTAGTACCGCGAGGCCTTGAACTGTTCGCGGAATTCCTCCAGCGGCACCTGAGCGTACTGCGCAGCCTGAAGTGCAGCCACGGCCTCGGCCGACTTCGGCCCGATCAGATGATCGTTGGCCTCCTGCCAGCCGCGCACGAGCCGCTGGCAGGCGTCGCGGTTCTTGTCGAACCAGTCGTTGCGTGCAGCCCAGCCGCCCACGATGGCGGCCTGGGGAAAGTAGGCCGAGGCGTCCACCAGCTTCACCGCGCCCGGCACCTTCTGCTTGACCGTGATATCGAACGGAACCCACAGCGCCACGGCTGGCACGGCACCGGAGATGAAAGCCGTCACGGCCTCGGCCATGCGCTGGTTGACCACTTCCACATCCTTGGAGGGATCGAGCTTGTTGGCCCGCAAGGCCGTGTCCAGGAACACGTGGGCCGTGGTGCCGGTGGTGGTCGAGATCTTCTTGCCCTTGAGGTCGGCGAAGGTCTTGATGCCCTGGTCGGCGCGCACCCACAGCTGTGCGGTGGCGAACTCCACGTTGTTGATCAGGAAGACCTTGCCCTGCCCCCGTGCGGGGAAGTTGGACACCACCGCCCCGGTGGACAGCATGTCCAGGCTGCCGCCGATCATGGCCTGGAAGAGCTCCAGCCCGGTCGTGAACTTGACGAGCTCCAGCTCCAGACCGTTGCGGGCGAAACTGCCCGTCTGCATGCCGGTCCAGATCTGCCCGTCCACCGCAGGGGTGTTCAGGTAGCCCACCTTCACCTTGGTGCGGGCCTGCGCCAGCGCCGGCCACCCGGTGGCAGCGGCCGACAGCCCGACAGCGGCCTGGGCGATAAAGGTCCTGCGGCCGGCTCGTGGGCCCGTGATGGAAAGGCTGGCGGCGGGTCTGCGGTGGGCTTTCATGGTCGTCTCCTCTGGGGTTATTCGGGGGGATTCAACGAACGCTCTGCCGCTGCTGCGCGGCGTACTCCTGCATCACCAGACCGCGGATGTGCGACCTGAGCTGCGCGAACTCCGGCCGCTCCATCAGCCCCGGCTCGCGCGGGTGTCCGAAGGGCACGTCGATCACCTCGCGGATGCGCGAGGGCCGGGCCGTCACCACGACGATGCGGGAGGACAGGTAGATGGCCTCCTCCACCGAGTGCGTGATCAGCATCACCGTCTTGCCCTCGGCGGCCAGCACCTGCAGCAGCAGGTCCTGCATGGCCAGGCGGGTCTGCGCATCCAGCGCGCCGAAGGGCTCGTCCATGAGGAGGAACTGGGGCTTGACCGCATAGGCGCGCGCGATCGCCAGCCGCTGGCGCATGCCGCCCGACAACGTCTTCGGGTAGGCGTGCCGGAAGTCGGCCAGGCCCATGAGCCCCAGGTAGCGCTCCACCGTCTCGCGCTGCTCGGCCTGCGAGACACGATTGGCCTTCAGGTTCAGGCCGAAGGCAATGTTCTGCTCCACGGTCAGCCAGGGGAAGACACCGTACTCCTGGAAGATCACCCCGCGCTCGGGGCCGGGGCCGGCCACCGGCCGGCCATCCAGCAGCACCTGCCCGGTGGTGGGCTGCACGAAGCCTGCGACCATGTTCATCATCGTGGTCTTGCCGCAGCCCGACGGCCCGATGATCGAGACGAACTCGCGGTCCCGCACCTCATAGCTCACGTTCTCCACCACCGTCAGCGCGCCAAAGCGCACGCTGACGTCGCGAAAGGCGATGCGCACCGGCGCGCTCATGCGATGCGGTCCTGCCAGGCCACCAGGCGGCGGGTCGCGGCGCGCAGCAGCAGGTCCCTGGCCAGGGCAATGAAGCCGATGCTGATGATGCCCACGGAGATGATGTCGAGCTGGAAGAACGACGAAGCGTTCTGGATCAGCGCGCCCAGGCCTTGCTGCGCGGCGATCAGCTCCGAGGCCACCAGGGTGGCCCAGGCCACGCCCAGCGCCACGCGCAGCGCCGTGAGCGTGTGCGGCACGGCCAGGGGCACCACCACCTTGCGGAAGATCTCGCCATCGGTGGCACCCAGCGTGCGCGACACGCGCACATAGATGGGGCTGATCTGCGCGATGCCCTCGTACATCACGATCACGCCGGCGAAGAACGAGGCATAGAGCAGGATGATCACCTTGGCCGGCTCGCCGATGCCGAAGTAGACGATCACCAGCGGGATCAGCGCGATGGGCGGCAGCGCGCGGAAGAAGTTGATGAGCGGGTCGATGAAGCGCCGCACGCCCGGGTACCAGCCCAGCATGAAGCCCACCGGCACGGCCAGCGTGATGCCGCAGGCCACGCCGATGAATACCCGCTGCGTGGACATCCAGATGTCCTTGGGCAGCCGGCCCTGGCTGAGCAGCTCCCACGCTCGCTGCGCCACGGCCTGGGGTGTGGGCACCAGGGCCGGGTTGATGAGGCCGGAGTAGGCGATGGCGTACCACAGCAGCAGCAGCGCCACCCAGGGCGCCAGGGTCCACAGGACACGCCTCACGGCGCCTGCCTCCGGCAAGCGCGAACCCGGGCGCACAGCCTCGCACGACCGCAGCCACCCTCGCCGCCGCGACGGCACGAGCGTTGGCGGAACTCCCGTGTTTGCAGTCTCACGACCTAAAGGTACTATAGATAGAACTTTAGGCACTCCCGAGCAAACCCGCCCGGCTTCCCGCTTCGAAGGCCCCCTTGCACGACACCTTCAGCCACAGCCCCGTCCCGCGGTACGCGCAGTTGGCCGACCTGCTGCGCCAACGCATCGCCC
>CAILKA010000354.1 GCA_903834645.1 uncultured beta proteobacterium | reverse complement strand
GGGCTGGGAGGCTGCGCGCCTGGCGCTCCCGCGCGGCGCCCGGCCCGCACGGCCCGCCTCGCGCCACGTGCGGCGCTGGCTGGAGCTGCGCCTGGCGGCCTGGATGCAGGGCCGCGCCTTCGACGCGCTGCAGGTCACGCCCGGGCTGCTGGCGCGCATCGAGGTGCGGCGCTGCCCGGTCACGCGCCTGGCGCTGTGGCATGGCGAGGGAGCCGAGCCCGCGACGGGCGTCCCCGCGCTGCCCGCCTCGCCGGGCGTGGCGGACGAGGCCGTGGTCGTGGCCTTGAGCCCGCAGGCCGGATTCGTGGCTGGCAACCTCGTCATGGTGAGCCGCCGCGCGGCACGCGCGCTGGCCTTTGCCGAATCCGCCGCGCAGCTCGATGAAGCCGCCGCGCGCCGCGCCGCCGACCTGCGCGCCCTCGTCACGCCGAAGCCGCACGGGCAGGCCAGCTCACGGCCGCTTTCGGTGCTGCCGCCGCCGCGCGTGCGTGTGCTCAACCCGGCCCACGAGTTGCAGGCGCTGCTGGCCACGCTCTTTGCCGGGGGTGCCTACGCGCGGCGCATGAGCGCGCTGGGCACGCTGATGCCCGATGCAGCGGCGCGGCGGGCCTACTGCGCGCTCATGAGCACGCTGCTGGCGCGGCGCCTGGAGTCGGAGTGGGCGGCCGGGCGCGAGCAGGTGCGCGAGCTTCTGGAGGACGCCTGGCTGCACCCGATGGTGCAGCGCCGCTGGGCCGAGCTGATGCAGCAGCTCGCGGGTGCGCAGTGCGCGCGCATCGCGCGCCGCGCCGTGGAGCGGGGCCTGGCCGCTGGCCGCGCGCGCTGGCTGGAGCCCGAGCGTGCGGTGGAGGGCTGGGGCGCCTAGCCTGGCAAGCGGCCGGCCGCTCCTACAATCCCCGTGGCCAAGCGCCGGCACGAGGCCGGCGATGCGCGGGAGAAGCATTGAAAGACGATCGCGAGCGGCTCGTGGGGCTGCTGCAGACGATGTGGCGCATCCGCGCCTTCGAGGACGCAGCCGAGGCGGCGAGCCAGGGCGGCGTGAGCGCCTACGGAAAGGCCGCAGACGGCAGCGCCCGCGTGCGCGGGCCGCTGCACCTGTCCACCGGCCAGGAAGCCGTGGCGGCGGGGGTCTGTGCGCACCTGGGCCCCGATGACTGCCTGACCTCCACCCACCGCGGCCACGGCCACACGCTGGCCAAGGGGGCGGACCTCTCTCGCATGATGGCCGAGCTGCACGGCAAGGCCACCGGCTTCAACGGCGGCAAGGGCGGCTCGATGCACATCGCCGACTTCTCCGTGGGCATGCTCGGGGCCAACGGCGTCGTGGCCGCGGGCCTGCCCATTGCCGTGGGCGCCGCGCACGCGCACAAGCTGCTCGGGCGCGCAGCCATCACCGCCTGCTTCTTCGGCGACGGTGCGATCAACCGCGGCCCCTTCCTGGAGGCGCTGAACTGGGCCGGGGTGTACGGCCTGGCGGTGCTCTTCGTGTGCGAGGACAACCGCTGGAGCGCCACCACCGCCAGCGGCCCGATGACCTCGGGTGAAGGGGCGGCGGCTCGCGCGCGCAGCCTGGGCATTCCCGCCACCGAAGTCGACGGCAACGACGCGCTGGCCGTGCACGAGGCGGCCGGCCGCCTCGTGGCCGAGCTGCGTGCGGGCGCCGGGCCGCGGCTGCTGCACGCCGTGACCTACCGCATCAAGGGCCACGTGTCGGTGGACCCCGCGGCCTACCGCGATGCCGCCGAGGTCGAGGCCGCGCGCGCCACCGACCCCATTGCGCGCGCCCGCGCGCGCTACCTCGCCCAGCCCGGGGCCGACCCGGCACTGCCCGATGCGCTCGAGCGCGCCGCGCGCCAGGAGGTGGCCGCCGCGGTGGCGGCCGCCGAGGCCGCACCGTGGCCTGACCCGGCCAGCGCCTACACCGACGTGCAGGACACGGGAGCCGGCCAATGGCGATGATGGGTTACGCCGAGGCGGCGGTGCAGGCGCTGGCCGGCGCGATGAGCGCCGATGCGCGCGTGGTGGTGCTCGGCGAGGACGTGGGCCGCGGCGGCATCTTCGGCCAGTACAAGGGGCTGCAGGCGCGCTTTGGTGTGCAGCGCGTCATCGACACCCCGATCAGCGAGGCGGCGATCCTGGGTGCCGGCGTGGGCATGGCGCTGGCGGGCCTGCGGCCGGTGGTGGAGATGCGCGTCGTGGACTTCGCGCTGTGCGCGATGGACGAACTCGTCAACCAGGCCGCCAAGAACCGCTACATGTTCGGCGGCCAGGGCCGCGTGCCGATGGTGGTGCGCATGCCCATGGGCATCTGGGACGCCTCGGCCGCGCAGCATTCGCAGTCCCTGGAGAGCTGGTTCGCGCACCTGCCTGGCGTGGTCGTGGTGTGCCCGGCCACACCGCAGGACAACCACGCGCTGCTGCGTGCGGCGCTGGCCTGCGGCGACCCGGTGGTCTACCTCGAGCACAAGACCCTGTGGGGCCAGACGGGCGAGGTCGATGAGGCGGCCACCGTCGAGCTCGGCCGCGCGCGCCGCGTGCGCGCCGTGCACGGCCGCACCCCCGACCTGGCGATGGTCTCCTGGAGCCGGCAGGTGCAGGTGTGCGAGCCCGCCTGCGCGGCACTGGCCGCCGAGGGCATCGAGGTCGAGCTGCTGGACCTGCGCACGATCTGGCCGTGGGACCGTGCAGCCGTGCTGCAGGCCGCCGCGGCGAGCGGGCGCCTGATGGTCGTGCACGAGGCGGTGCAGGCCGCGGGCTTTGGCGCGGAGATCGCCGCCAGCGCGGCCGAGGCCACGGGCTGCCGCGTGCGCCGCCTGGGCGCGCCGCGCATCCCGGTGGGCTATTCGCCCGTGCTCGAGGCGCAGTCGCGCGTGCACGAGCGCGACATCGTCGAGGCCGCACGCGCCTTCGTGCGCGGATGAGCGGCCTGGCCCGGTCTTCAGCCTGAGCCTGCCCATGAGCCCTGCGCAAGAAGACCCGCCACCCGCATCCGCCGAGAGCGCCGAGCCCGCCCCGCGCGTGCCGCTGGCGCTCGAAGACGTGCTCACCGCCGCGGTGATGGCGGCGCTGGCGCTGATCACCTTTGCCAACGTGCTGGTGCGCTACTTCACCTCGCAGTCCTTCGCCTGGACGGAAGAGGTGTCGGTGTTCCTGATGATCGTGCTGGCGCTCGTGGCGAGCTCCGCCGCGGTGGCCCGCAACGGCCACATTCGCATCGAGTACTTCGCCGACTCCGGCCCGCGCAGCCGGCAGCGCGCGCTGGCGCGCTTCGGTGCGCTCATGGTCTTCGTGCTCTTCACGCTCGTGGCGGCGCTGTCGGTGCGCATGGTGTGGGACGACATCCGCTTCGAGGAGACTTCCCCGGGCATCGGCGTGCCCAAGTGGTGGTACTCGGTGTGGCTGCCCGTGCTGGCCGCTGCCATCGCCCTGCGCGCGCTGGGCGTGGTGATCCGAAAGGGCCGCAGTCCATGATCGCCACGCTGCTCTTCGTGGCCTTCATCGCGCTCATGCTGCTGGGCGTGCCCATTGGCGCGGCGCTGGGCCTGGCCGGAGCGGCGGCCATCGCGCTGGCCAACCCCGAGACGCAGTGGTACGGGCTGCTGGCCGTGCCGCAGAACTTCTATGCGGGCCTGGGCAAGTACCCGCTGCTGGCCATCCCGATGTTCGTGCTCGTGGGCGCGATCTTCGACCGCTCGGGCGTGGCGCAGCGCCTGGTCAACTTCGCCGTGGCCATCGTCGGGCGAGGCCCCGGGATGCTGCCGCTGGTGGCGATCTGCGTGGCGATGTTCCTGGGCGGGATCTCGGGCTCGGGCCCGGCCACCGCGGCGGCGGTGGGCGCCGTGATGATCGGCGCGATGGCGCGCGCGGGCTACCCGGCCTCCTACTCGGCCAGCGTCGTGGGCGCGGCAGCGGCCACCGACATCCTGATCCCGCCCTCGATCGCCTTCATCGTCTACTCGGTGCTCGTGCCCGGCGCTTCGGTGCCCGCGCTCTTTGCCGCAGGCATGGTGCCCGGCCTGCTCGTGGGCCTGGCGCTCATCGTGCCGGCGGTGTGGCTGGCCAGGCGCCACCGCATGGGTACGCTCGAGGCCGAATTGCCGCGGCCGCCCTTCTGGGCCAGCCTGCGCCAGGCTTCCTGGGGCCTGGCCGCGCCGGTGCTGATCCTGGGCGGCATGCGCGCGGGCTGGTTTACCCCCACCGAGGCGGCGGTGGTGGCGGTGTTCTACGGCCTGTTCGTCGGCATGGCCGTGCACCGCACGATCCGCGTGCGCGACCTCTACCCCATCCTGCGCGAGGCGGGCGAGCTCTCCGCGGTGGTGCTCATCGTGGTGTCGCTGGCCGGCATCTTCGCCTACTCGCTGTCCACGCTGGGCGTGATCGACCCCATCACGAAGGCCATCGTGAACTCGGGCCTGGGCGAGGCCGGCGTGATCGCGCTGCTCGTGGCGCTGCTCGTGCTCGTGGGCATGTTCCTGGACGGCGTGTCGATCTTCCTCATCTTCATTCCGCTGCTGCTGCCCATTGCCACCTTCTACAAGTGGGACCTCGTCTGGTTCGGGGTGCTGCTCACGCTGATGGTGGCCATCGGGCAGTTCACGCCGCCCATGGCCGTGAACCTGATGGTGTCGTGCCGCATCGCCGGCGTGCGCATCGAGGAGACGGTGCGCTGGATCGTGTGGATGTTGGCGGCCACGCTCGTGGTGACGCTGGCCGTCATCGCCTGGCCCGAGCTCGCGCTGTGGCTGCCTCGAAAGCTCGGATACTGAAGCCCTGCCGCGCCAGGCCCGGCAACCCCGCTCTTTCTCGACCCCGGGTGCCACGCACCCGACCCACCTGCCCACAAGGAGACCCCACCCATGAAGACCCGATCGCTGCTGAAGTTCGCGCTGGCCGCCGCTGCGCTCGCCTGCGTCGCCACTGGCGCGCACGCCCAAGGCGCCTACAAGTCCGAGTACAAGATGTCGCTCGTCGTGGGCACCGCCTTCCCCTGGGGCAAGGGCGGCGAGATCTGGGCCAACCTCGTGCGCGAGCGCACGAGCGGGCGCATCAACATCAAGCTCTACCCGGGCGTGTCGCTCGTGCAGGGCGACCAGACGCGTGAGTTCACCGCCATCCGCCAGGGCGTGATCGACATGGCCATCGGCTCGACCATCAACTGGTCGCCGCAGATCAAGGAGCTCAACCTCTTCTCGATGCCCTTCCTGATGCCCGACTACAAGGCCATCGACGCCCTGACGCAGGGCGATGTCGGCAAGCAGCTCTTTGCCATCGTCGACCGCGCCGGCGCGGTGCCGCTGGCCTGGGGCGAGAACGGCTACCGCGAGATCACCAACTCCAAGAAGGCGATCCGCACGCCCGACGACCTCAAGGGCCTGAAGATCCGCGTCGTGGGCTCGCCCCTGTTCCTGGACACCTTCACGGCGCTGGGCGCCAACCCCACGCAGATGAGCTGGGCCGACGCCCAGCCGGCGCTGGCCAGCGGCGCGGTGGACGGGCAGGAGAACCCGATGTCGATCTTCACCGCTGCCAAGCTGCACACGGTGGGCCAGAAGAACGTGACGATGTGGGGCTACGTGGCCGACCCGCTGGTCTTCGTCGTCAACAAGGAGGTCTGGGCCTCGTGGACGGAGGCCGACCGGGCCATCGTGCGCCAGGCTGCCATCGACGCGGGCAAGCAGCAGATCGAGATCGCGCGCAAGGGCCTGGCCGAGGCCGACCGGCCGCTGCTCAAGGAGATTGCCGCGCTGGGCGTGACGATCACGCAGCTCACGCCTGCCGAGCGCGAGGCCTTCGTCAAGGCCACGCGCCCGGTCTACGACAAGTGGAAGGCGCAGATCGGCGCGGGCCTGGTGGAGGCGGCCGAGAAGGCGGTGGCTGCGCGCAAGTGAGGGGCTACAGCGCCCAGTCGTAGTCGATCGTCAGCGGCGCGTGGTCGGAGAAGCGCTGCGCGGTGTAGATCTCCGCGCGGCGCGCCGTGGCGGCCACCGCCGGCGTGGCGATGTGGTAATCGATGCGCCAGCCCACGGTCTTGGCGCGCGCCTGGCCGCGGTTGCTCCACCACGTGTTCTGCTCGGGGCGGGGGTCGAGCGCGCGAAAGACGTCCACCAGCGCCGCCT
>CAILKA010000353.1 GCA_903834645.1 uncultured beta proteobacterium | reverse complement strand
TCGGCCACCGGCACGCGCACGTAGTCCGACGCACGGGCCTGCACGCTGTGGGCGCGCTCGTAGGCGATGAGCTCGCCCGCGCCGTCGGCGAACACGCGCAACTTGAGCCGCCCGTGCGGCGCGTGAAAGAAGGTGTCGTCCTGCTCGATGAGCTGCGCCGGGCCGTCGGCGAGCGCACGGGCGCTCGGCAGCAGCGCCTGCACGCTCTCGATGCGCGCCTTGATCTCGATGTTGCGAGGCATGGAGGGTCGGGTCTCCTGGGTCTGCGTGCGGGGCTGCAACGCTCGACGCAAGCAGCCCTTGCGCCTCAGGGCGCGGAGGTCGCGATGCGGCGCAATGCCTGCACGAAGACTTCCGGTGGCTGGCCGCCCTGGATCAGGTGGCGCCGGTCCACGACGATGGAGGGCACGGAGCTGATGCCTGCTTGCTGCCAGAAGGCCTCGGCTTGGCGCACCTCCTGCGCGAAGGTGCCCTCTTGCAGCACCTGTGCCGCGCGCGTCGCGTCCAGGCCGGCCTGGCTGGCGCAGTCCAGCAGCACCGTGGCGTCCGAGGGATTGCGGCCCTCGCCCTGGTAGGCCTGCAGCAGCGCGTGCTTGAGCGTACGCTGCGCGCCGGGCTCGCCTTCCACCCCGGCCCAGTGCAGCAGGCGGTGGCCATCGAAGGTGTTCCACACGCGCGTGCGCTCACCGAAGGCAAAGCCCACCGCCGCCCCGCGCTCGCGGATCGCGGCCTGGTTGCGGCGGATCTGCTCCGGTCCGATGCCGTACTTGGCGCCCAGGTAGGCCACCGTGTCGGCCCCTTCGGCGCCCATCGCCGGGTTGAGCTCGAAGGGCTGGAAAGCAAGCGTGGGCTCGATCTCGCCAGCCAGCTCCTGCAGCGCGCGCTCCAGCGCATGCAGGCCCACGGCACACCAGGGGCAGGCGATGTCGGAGACGAAATCGATATGCATCGTGGAGCCAGTCTAGCGCGCGCTTGCGTGGCCGCAACGCACGCGCGCCCCGCGCGCCCACACTGCGGCCATGCCACCTGGGCCCGGCTCGCCCCATCCGCTGGGCGCCCGCCCGATGCCCGGCGGCGTGAACTTCAGCGTCTACGCCAGCGACGCCCAGCGCGTGGAACTGCTGCTCTACGACGACGCGGACGCCGCCACGCCTGCGCGCCGCATCGACCTCTCGCCCGCCGCGCACCGCACCTGGCACTACTGGCATGTCTTCGTGCCCGGCCTGCGGCCCGGGCAGCTCTACGCCTACGCCGCACACGGCCCCTTCGACCCCGCGCGCGGGCTGCGCTTCGATGGCTACAAGGTGCTGCTCGACCCCTACGGCCGGGCGGTGGCGCTGCCGAGCGCGTGGAGCCGCGCCGCGGGCTGCACGCCCGGTCGCAACGATGCGCATGCCGCCAAGAGCGTGGTGGCCGACGACAGCGCCTATGACTGGCGCGGCGACGCGCCGCTGCGCCGCCCCTTCTCGCAGACGGTGGTCTACGAGCTGCACGTGCGGGGCTTCACGCGCCACCCCAGCTCGGGCCTGAGCACGGCGCGCGCCGGCACCTACGCCGGGCTCGTCGACAAGATTGCCTACCTGCTCGATCTGGGCGTGACGGCGGTGGAGCTGATGCCCGTGTTCCAGTTCGACCCCCAGGATGCTCCTGCCGGCCTGACCAACTACTGGGGCTACGCACCGGTGTCGTTCTTCGCGCCGCATGCGGGCTACGCGCGGGCCGCGGCCGCCCCCCTGGCCGTGCTCGACGAGTTCCGCGACATGGTGCGTGCGCTGCACGCGGCAGGGATCGAAGTGATCCTGGACGTGGTCTACAACCACACGGCCGAAGGCAACGAGCAGGGCCCCACCTTCGGCCTGCGCGGGCTGGACAACGCCACCTACTACCTGCTGGAGGAAGGCGGGCGCTACGCCAACTACTCGGGCTGCGGCAACACGTTGCAGGCCAACCATCCGGTGGTGCGCCGGCTCATCCTGGACAGCCTGCACTATTGGGTGCAGGTGATGCACGTGGACGGCTTTCGTTTCGACCTGGCTGCGATCCTGTCGCGCGACAAGCACGGGCGGCCGCAGCCTGACGCCCCCGTGCTGTGGGACATCGAGTCCGACCCCGTGCTCGCCGGCACCAAGCTCATTGCCGAGGCCTGGGACGCGGCCGGCCTGGTGCAGGTGGGGCACTTCATCGGCGAGCGCTGGAAGGAGTGGAATGGGCGCTTTCGTGACGACGTGCGCTCCTTCGTGCGCGGCGATGCGGGCATGGTCACCCAGCTCGCCGACAGGCTCCTGGGCAGCCCGGACCTCTACGGCGCGCGCCCGCGCGAGCCCGCGCAGAGCATCAACTTCGTGACGAGCCACGACGGCTTCACGCTGCACGACCTCGTGGCTTACGAGACCCCGCGCAACGAGGCGAACCTGGAGGACAACCGCGACGGCAGCCGCGACAACCACAGCTGGAACTGCGGCGCCGAAGGCGAGACCGACGATGCGCAGGTGCGCGCCCTGCGCGACCGCCAGGTGCGCAACCTGCTGGCCATCACGGTGCTGTCGCTGGGCACGCCCATGCTCGCCATGGGCGACGAGATGGGGCGCACGCAGCGGGGCAACAACAACGCCTACTGCCACGATGCGCCCTGGAACTGGCTCGACTGGTCACGGCTCCCGCACCAGGCGGGGCTGCACCGTTTCGTGCGCGAGCTCGTGGCGCTGCGCAACCTGCGCGAGTCGGTGCGCGAGGACCATCGCCTCACGCTGGCTGAACTGATGCGCCTGGTGCGGGTTCAGCTGCACGGCACGCGGCTGGGCGCGCCCGACACGAGCGCAGCCTCGCGCAGCCTGGCCGTGACGGCCTCGAGCCTGTCGGGAGACCTGCTCATGCACTTCGCGCTCAACGCGCAGGCGCAGGCGCTGGACTTCGAGCTGCCGCCGCTGCCCGCGCTGGCGCTGGGCCCCTGGCGCCGCGTGCTCGACACCTCGTACGACCCGCCGCAGGATCTGCACGCGGTGCGCCACGTCCAGGACATCGATGCCGCGCCCCTGGCGCCCGGGCCTCACTACCGGGTGCAGGGGCGCTCAGTGGTGGCGCTTTTCGTGCGGGTGGGCTCGGCCGCGCCGCGCACGGCAAGCGCCGTGGCGGGGCCGGCCGCCCCGGATCAAGGCCGCCGGATGTCGTAGATCTGGTTCACCGGCGAGGGACCGAAGGAGGCATAGGGCACCACGCCCGTCTGCCCAGCGCCCCTCTTGGACCAGTCACACACGCCGCTGGGGAAGATGGCCTTGAGCCGATCGAACTCGGCCGCGGTGAAGGTCACCTTGTAGTCGGCCGCGCTCACGGCCTTGAGCTCGCACTTCAGGACGGATGCCGATACAGGCCCGCCAGCGGCGATGCGCGGGGCGGTCCAGGAAGGCCACAGCGTGTTGCACTGCGAGTCGGGCAGGCTGCTCAGGGTCTGGCGCTCGGCGATGAAGCTGGGCGTGGCCGACTTCGTGAAGCACCCGTCGACCGCCGTCGCGGGCTTGTTGGCGATCACCTTCTCGCGCTGCGTGCGCGCGCTCGAATCCTTCGTGTAGGCCTCCATCCAGGCGATGAAGGTGGTCCAGCCGTCAGCGGCAGCCTTGGCCGAGACGGCGCGACTGATGTCGGTGGGCGCCACGTAGAGCTCCCAGGCGCTCGATCCGCCGCGCCACATCACGTGGTTGTCGGCGTTGCCGTTGGCCTCGCGCAGCCGCTCGCGTACCGCGAAGTGGTACCACTGATAGTGATAGAACTGTGCCTCATCCATGATCCCGGTGTAGTCGAGGATCGGGATCGAGGCCAGGCCACCGCCGCCGCCCAGGTGCAGGCCGCTCTGGTAGGCGCGCTGGATCGCACCGGCATTGCCCACCGTGCGTGCGGCCGTGGGGTTGGCGTCGGCGTCGTAGCCGCCGACCTTCTCGTTGAGGTCGAGGAACTGCGCCACCGTGATCTGGCCGGCGTTGAGCGCGTTCACCCCGTACTGCACGCCCACGTTGTCGAAGGGCCGCAGGGCAAAGCCGCTGGCCGCGTCGATGCCGTAGACGTTGCGAGCGGCATCGAAGACGGTCGCGCGGGTGCCGCGCGGATTGTTTGTCGGGTGGTAGCGCGCGGCAGCCGGCACGGCGGCATTCCACACGGCCGGGTTGTAGGTGCCCAGCAGCCAGCTGCGGGGTATGGCCTCGGTGCGCCCGGTGACGGGGTCGGTGCGGCTGGCCTGCATCGCCAGGTCAAAGAGCGCGCGCTCCGAAGCCGGCAAGCCGGCGGCGGGAGACTTCTCCGGGTTGTGGCCCGACAGCGTGGACATCTGCGCGATCGTCAGGCCAGCCGTGTTGCTGGCGAGAAAGTAGCGCGCCAGCAGCTTGGAGTCCATGCCCGACATGGCGATGGACAGCGCATCGGGATAGGTGCAGCTGATGAGCGCGCCGTCGAAGATGCCGGGCATCGAGTCGGCCACCTGCAAGGTGGTGTACGCCCCGCCCGAGCACCCGGTGCTCACCGTGTAGACAGGCACGCCGAAGGTCTCGACGAAACGCTCCTTGCCCATCATCGTCGTCTCGGCAGCCAGCGTGGCGTTGCAGCTGTTGCTCGGGTGGTTGAGCGTGTTGGTGAAGACTGCGTAGCCCTCGGCCAGCCGTGGCAGCATGTCGCCGGTGTAGGTGCTCACGCCCAGCGCCGCGCCCTGGATGTTCCAGCCCCCGGTGCAGCCGCTGCCGTGCACGCCGATGAGCCGCTTGTTCCAGCCCTTGGGCAAGGCCATGGGGGTCGGGGCCGGGTCGGTGGTGGGGTCGTGCAGCACGGCCGTCTGGTAGATGCCGCGGTTGACGGTGGCCGTCTCCACCCGCACGACGAAGGGCACGACCACGCCCAGAGTGTTCGTGGTCGTGGCCACGTCTGCCGGCAGGGCGGAGGTGCTGGTCATGGCCTTTAGCGCGGTCGCGCCCTTGGCCATGTACAGGTACTGAACCTTGGTGGGTGCCGAGCAGTTGGCGTCGGTGGCCACGCCGAGCTTTGTGCCATCAGGCAAGTTGAAGGCCTCGGTCTGGCAGATGTAGGGGCTCTGGTGCACGCCGGAGATGATCGGCCCGGTGGCCGGGTAATTCGTGAGCACTTGCAGTGCCTTGCGCTCGCCAAAGGAGGCGATGACGACGTTGGCTCCATCCTGGAGCCCCCGCAAAAGGCCCATGTAGCGCTTGCCCGCGGCATCCCAGGTGAGTTGCGAGGCCACATCCAGGTTGTTGAGCGTCAGCGTGAACTTCGTGCTGTCGGCACCAGCGGGCAGCGTCACCTCGATCAAGGCGTTGCCGCCGCTGACGTACTCGGCCCGGGAGGACAGGACGCGAATCTCGGGCGCAGCCTGCACCTGTGCGGTGTCGCCGCCGCCACTGCTGCCGCCGCCGCAGGCCTGCAACGCGGCCAGAGCCACTACCGCGACGCCCGCCGCGGCCGGTTTCCATCCCAAGCGCTTGATCCTCATGTCTCCTCCAGTGTGCTGAGCCTCGGGGCTGGCGCAGCACCCGGCCAAGGGTGCTTGCCGCGGCAGCCTGCTCCCACCAATCTAGGTGTTCATCGACTCAGGGTATTGAACGATTCCGACCTTCGAGGGCATTCCCTAGACTGGGTTTCCATGGACACTGCGGCCACACCCCGACGCCGCCCGGCGACTTGCCGCACGCTGGCGCCCGCCCGGGCGTACCTGCCCGCCATCCCCACGGAGGCGGCCGTGCTGGGCACGTTGGTGCGCGCCTCGCCCAGTCGGCGCGGCGCGCTGGCAGGCTGCGGGCAGACCCACCTGCCTGCGGTGCCGGCCGGGCTGCTGATCTGGGTCCAGGCGGAACCCGCCCAGCCGCCCAGGGCCCCCGCGCCGGGCCAGGCAGCCCTGCCGGCGGGCCTGTACCTGAGCGGTCCGCGCGAGCGGCCGCAGACTCTCATGCACGCACCCGATGCGGACCTCACCGTGGTCATGCTTCGACCCGAGGCCTGGCACGCCCGGACGCACACCGACTGGGCGGCCTGGAAGGACCGGCTGGTTCCTGCGTGCGAGTGGTGCGGCGCTGCAGCCTCGCCGCTGACGCGCGGCGTGCAGGCGTGCATGTCCGGTCAGGAGCGGGCGCGAGCGGTGGAGTCCCTCCTGCATGAGGGTGACGATGTGTCCTCGGGGGCGGGCGGCAACTCGGGGCTGCTGGGCTGGTGGCAGGGGCTGGATGCGCGTCTGGCGCAACGGAGCGTGGGCGAGCGCCAACGTGAGCGCCTGGCGCGAGCCTGGACCGGGCTGACGCCGCGCATGCTGCGGGCCCAGGCGCGGGCCGAGGCAGCCCTCGTGCACGCGGCCGCACTCCTGCGGCGCAACCAGCTCGACTGGCGCGAGGTCGCGCTCCTGGCGGGCTACACCGACCAGCCCCACCTCTGCCGGGAGACCCGGCGGCTGACGGGCTTCAGCCCGGTGCAGCTGATGCGCGGCATGCTCGGCGACGAGGCCTTCTGGGTCTACCGCGCCTGGGCGATGGCACGCCTGGGCGGCTCCGGGCCTGGCTGGGCCGGCTAGCTAGCGCTGGCGCGCAAGCTTGGGATCGAGCAGGTCGCGCAGGCCGTCACCCATCAGGTTCAGGCCCAGCACCGACAGCACGATCGCCACGCCCGGGTAGACGGCCAGCATCGGAGCCTGGAAGACGAGCGCCTGCGCCTCGTTGAGCATGCGGCCCCAGCTGGGCTGCGGCGGCTGGGTGCCCAGGCCGAGGTAGCTCAGCGCGGCTTCGGCCAGGATCGCGGTGGCAAAGGAGATCGTGGCCTGGACGACGAGCATGCTGGCGATGTTGGGCAGCACGTGGTCGAGCGTGATGCGCAGCGGGCCCTTGCCCGCGGCGCGCGCGGCAAGCACGAACTCGCGCGCCCACACCGCGTTGGCCGAGGCGCGCGTGATGCGCGCGAACACCGGCACGTTGAAGATGCCGATGGCCACGATGCTCATCACGAGGCCCGGGCCGTAGATCGCGGTGAGCATGATCGCCGTGAGCAGCGCCGGAAAGGCAAAGGCGAAGTCGCTGCCGCGCATCACGAGTTCCTCCACCCAGCCCTTGCGCGCCGCAGCCAGGCACCCGAGCAGAACCCCGGCCACCAGGCCGATGCCCACCGCGATCACGCCCACGACGATCGAGTTCTGCGAGCCCACGAGGATCTGCGAGGCGATGTCGCGCCCGAGGCTGTCGGTGCCGAGCCAATGCGCAAGGCTGGGCGGCTGCAGCTTGGCGGGGATGTCGATCTCCGCCGGCGGGTAGGGTGTCCACACGAGCGACAGCAGCGCCATGCCCGCCAGCAGCGCCGTGAGCAGCGCCCCGGCCACGAAGCTCTTGTGGCGCAGCGCGCGACGCCAGAACCCGGGCTCGGCCACCTCAGCCCCCCGCGCGGCGCAGCCGCGGATCGATCAGGGCGTAGAGCACGTCCACGAGGAAGTTCACGACCACCACCACCGCCGCCAGCAGCATCACCACGTCGCGCACCACCACCAGGTCGCGGTTGCTGATGGCCTGGAAGACAAGCCGCCCGATGCCCGGCAGCACGAAGACGTTCTCCACGACGATGGTGCCGGTGATGAGGTTGGCAAACTGCAGCCCCATGATCGTCACCACCGGGATCATCGCGTTGCGCAGCACGTGGCGCCACAGCGCCTGGCGCCGCGTCAGGCCCTTGGCACGCGCGGTGCGCACGAAATCCTCGCGCATCACCTCCAGCACCGCCGAGCGCGTCACGCGCGCCAGGATCGCCGCCTGCACGAGGGCCAGGGCGACGGACGGCAGCACGAGTGCCTTCAGGCCCTCCCACGGCCCCCCGCCTTCATCCTCGGTCCACCCCGGAAAGCCCCCCGCGCTGACCCACTGCAGCTTCACCGCAAAGAACAGGATCAGCAG
The DNA here is from genome assembly GCA_903834645.1 of uncultured beta proteobacterium. GTDB lineage: Bacteria > Pseudomonadota > Gammaproteobacteria > Burkholderiales > Burkholderiaceae_C > Rubrivivax. Next base: position 1,807 of record CAILKA010000353.1, on the reverse strand, counting down.
GATCGCGAACCAGAAGTTCGGGATCGCGATGCCGACCTGGCTGGCGGCCATCACGCCCAGGTCGCCGAAGGTGTTGTGGCGCGAGGCGGCGTACAGGCCCAGGCCCAGCGCCAGCACCACCGTGATGGTCATCGCCAGCAGCGCCAGCGGCACCGTCACGCGCAGCCGCTCGGCAATGAGCTCGGCCGTGGGCGTGTCGTAGCTGATGCTGCGCGCGGTGCGCCCTTGCAGCAGCTCGCCGATCCACTCCGCGTAGCGCGTCGTGGCCGGCCGGTCCAGGCCCAGCTTGGCCTGCAGCGCCGCCACCGACTCCGGCGTGGCCGTGTCGCCCAGGATCACCTCGGCCGCGTTGCCCGGCAGCAGCTCGAGCACCGCGAAGACCACGAAGGAGGCCACGAGCAGCGTGGCGACGAAGGTGGCAAAGCGCCGCAGCAGGAACGGACCCATCGCGGACAATGATGCCCTAAAGCCAGCCCGGCCTTCCCCGCTCCTCGAGCTCCACCCGCTTTGGCAGCCTTTCCATGCAAGACCTCGGCTTCGACACCACACAGATCCTGATCGGCGGGCACTGGCGCGCCTGCTCGAGCGGCCGCACGCTGGCGCTGGCCAACCCCTCAGACGGCAGCGAGCTGGCGCGCATCGCGCGCGGCGAGGCCGCCGACATCGATGCGGCCGTGCAGGCCGCTCAGGCGGCGCTGGACGACCGCCGCGCCGGCGCCTGGGGGATGCTGAGCGCCACCGAGCGCGGGCGCATCCTGATGAAGATGAGCGCGCTCGTGCTCGAGCAGGCCGATGCGCTGGCGCGCCTGGAGGCGCTGGACGTGGGCAAGCCGCTCAAGCAAGGGCGCGCCGACGCCGTAGCACTGGCGCGCTACCTCGAGTTCTACGGCGGCGCGGCCGACAAGGTGATGGGCGAGACGATCCCCTTTGCCCACGGGTACGCTGCGCTCACCTGGCGCGAGCCGCACGGCGTGACGGCGCACATCGTGCCGTGGAACTACCCGATGCAGATCATCGGGCGCAGCGTCGGGGCGGCGCTGGCCATGGGCAACGCCTGCGTGCTCAAGCCGGCCGAGGAGGCGTGTCTCACGGCGCTGGCCTTTGCACACATCGCGCAGCAGGCGGGGCTGCCCGACGGCGCGCTCAATGTCGTGCCCGGCCTGGGCGAAGAGGCGGGGGCGGCGCTGTCCACGCACCCGGGCGTGCGCCACATCTCCTTCACCGGCTCGGTGGCGGTGGGCCGGCTCATCCAGATCGCGGCGGCGCGCAACGCCGTGCCCGTCACGCTCGAGCTCGGCGGCAAGAGCCCGCAGATCGTGTTTGCCGACGCCGACCTCGACGCGGCGCTGCCCTTTCTCGTCAACGCCGGCATCCAGAACGCCGGCCAGACCTGCTCGGCCGCCAGCCGCATCCTCGTGCAGCGCCCCGTCTACGACGCCGTGCGCGCGCGCATGGCCGAGCGCTACCGCGCGCTGCGCGTGGGCCCGGCACTCGGCGACCCGGACGTGGGCCCCGTGATCTCGGCGCGCCAGCGCGAGATCGTGCAGGGCTACCTCGACCTGGTGCGCGAGGGGGGCGTGCAGGTGGCCGCGCAGGCGAGCCTGGGGGCCGACCTGCCCGCAGGCGGCTACTGGGTGGCGCCCACGCTGCTGGCCGAGCTCGACGCCACGCACCGCCTGGCGCAAGAAGAGATCTTCGGCCCGGCGCAGGCGCTCATTGCCTTCGACGACGAGGAGCAGGCGGTGGCGATTGCCAACGGCACGCCCTACGGGCTGGTGGCCGGCGTGTGGACGCGCGACGGCTCACG
>CAILKA010000352.1 GCA_903834645.1 uncultured beta proteobacterium | reverse complement strand
CGCCAGATCGGCGCCACCCTCGACCGCAACGGCCTGCGCCCGGCGCGCTACTGCGTCACGGACGACGACCTCGTCGTCATGGCCTCCGAGTCAGGGGTGCTGCCCATCCCCGAGAGCCGCATCGTGCGCAAATGGCGGCTGCAGCCGGGCAAGATGTTCCTGATCGACCTCGAGCAGGGCCGCATCGTCGACGACGAGGAGCTGAAGAACCAGTTCGCCAGCGCGCGCCCCTACCGTCAATGGATCGAGAACGTGCGTGTCAAGCTCGACTCGATCGACTTGCCCTCTGGCGAGGCTGCGGCGGCTCCCCACTTTGCCGAGACGCTGCTGGACCGGCAGCAGGCCTTCGGCTACACGCAGGAAGACCTCAAGTTCCTGCTCAGCCCGATGGCCGCCCAGGGCGAGGAGGCGGTGGGCTCGATGGGCAACGACTCACCGCTGGCGGTGCTGTCGGACCGCAGCAAGCCGCTGTACCACTACTTCAAGCAGCTCTTCGCGCAGGTCACGAACCCGCCGATCGACCCGATCCGCGAGGCCATCGTGATGTCGCTCAACAGCTTCATCGGCCCCAAGCCCAACCTGCTGGACATCAACGCGGTGAACCCGCCGATCCGGCTGGAGGTGACGCAGCCGATCCTCGACTTCCAGGCCATGGCGCGGCTGCGCGCGATCGAGCGCCACACGGCAGGCAAGTTCCGGAGCTACGAGCTCGACATCACCTACCCCCTGCAGTGGGGGGCCGAAGGGGTCGAGGCCAAGCTCGCCTCGCTGTGTGCCGAGAGCGTGGATGCTATCCGCACCGGCCACAACATCCTGATCCTGACGGACCGCGCGATGTCGCGCGAACAGCTCGCCATTCCCGCGCTGCTGGCGCTGTCGGCCGTGCACCACCACCTGGTGCGCGAGGGCCTGCGCACCACGGCCGGCCTGGTCGTGGAGACGGGCTCGGCACGCGAGGTGCATCACTTTGCGGTGCTGGCCGGTTACGGCGCCGAGGCGGTGCATCCCTACCTCGCGATGGAGACGCTCGCCGAACTGCACGCCGGCTTGCCAGGTGCGCTGTCTGCCGACAAGGCGCTCTACAACTACGTCAAGGCGATCGGCAAGGGCCTGTCCAAGATCATGTCCAAGATGGGCGTGAGCACCTACATGTCGTACTGCGGGGCGCAGCTCTTCGAGGCCGTGGGGTTGGAAAAGGGCTTTGTGGATCAGTACTTCCGCGGCACGGCCAGCCAGGTGGGCGGCATTGGCGTGTTCGAGGTCGCCGAGGAGGCCATCCGCATGCACCGCGCGGCCTTTGGCGAAGATCCGGTGCTCGCCCGCATGCTCGACACGGGCGGCGAGTACGCATGGCGTGTGCGGGGCGAGGAGCATATGTGGACGCCCGACGCGATTGCCAAGCTGCAGCACAGCACGCGCGCGGGCAAGTTCGACACCTACAAGGAATACGCGCAGCTCATCAACGACCAGAGCCGGCGCCACATGACGCTGCGCGGGCTGTTCGAGTTCAAGGTCGACCCGTCCAGGGCGATTGCCGTCGAGGAAGTCGAGCCTGCCAGCGAGATCGTCAAGCGCTTTGCCACGGGCGCGATGTCGCTGGGCTCGATCTCCACCGAGGCGCACACGACACTGGCGCTGGCCATGAACCGCATCGGCGGCAAGAGCAACACCGGAGAGGGCGGCGAGGACCCGGCGCGCTACCGCAATGAGCTCAAGGGCATCCCCATTGCCGCCGGCACCAAGGTCAGCGAGGTGGTGGGCAGCAAGGTGATCGAGGCCGACTACGAGATGCGCGAGGGCGACAGCCTCAGGAGCCGCATCAAGCAGGACGCCTCGGGGCGCTACGGCGTGACCACCGAGTACCT
>CAILKA010000351.1 GCA_903834645.1 uncultured beta proteobacterium | reverse complement strand
CTGGCGCACCTGCACGTTGGCCGAGCCCGCGGCGGCCAGATTGGCTGCGGCAGTCCGCGCGAGGTCGGCGCGTATCTCCAGCGTCACCACGCTGGCTGCCTGATGCCCCAGCAGGCACGCCATGAAGCCTGAGCCGGCTCCCACCTCGAGCACGCGCTCGTGCGGCTGCAGGCGCAGCTCCTGCAGCAGCCGCGCCTCGACGCGCGGCTCGAGCATGCAGGCGCCTTGAGGGGCGCCATCCAGGAGCGGCACCTGCGTGTCGACGAAGGCGAGCGACCGGTGTGCCAGTGGCACGAATTCCTCGCGCCGTACCCGTGCCAGCAAGGCCAGCACACCCGGGTCGAGCACATCCCAGGGGCGGATCTGCTGCTCGATCATGTTGAAACGGGCCTGCTCGAGGTTCATGGCGGGGGCGGGTCAGGAAAACAACAGCCGATTCTAGGCCGGCCCCTGTCCGGGGTCTGACGGGAGCAGGCGTCGCCGTGCCCAGGTGGAGAGGTCGTCGAGCAGCTCGTAGATCACCGGCACGACCACCAGGGTCAGCACCGAGGAAGTGATGACGCCGCCGATCACCGCCTGACCCATCGGTGCGCGCTGCTCGCTGCCTTCGGTCAGCGCGAAAGCCAGCGGCACCATGCCGAAGATCATCGCCAGCGTCGTCATCAGGATCGGCCGCAGCCGCACGCGCGCGGCCTCCAGCAGCGCCTCGGCTCGCGCCATGCCCTGCTCGCGCGCGCGGTTGGCAAAGTCCACGAGCAGGATCGCATTCTTCGTCACCAGGCCCATGAGCATGATCACGCCGATGATCGAGAACATGTTGAGCGTGCTGCGCCAGATCAGGAGCGCCCCCACCACGCCGATGAGCGTCAGCGGCAGCGAAGCCATCAGCGCCACCGGCTGCAGGAAGCTCCTGAACTGCGAGGCCAGGATCATGTAGATGAAGATCACGGCCAGCGCAAGCGCAGACAGCGCGAAGCCGAAGCTCTCCTGCATGTCCTTGGTCGAGCCGCCGAAGCGATAGGCGTAGCCTGCCGGCAGCGGATGGGCTTCCAGGATGCGGCGGATGTCGGCCGAAACCTCGCCCAGCGCCCGCCCGGCCGTGTTCGCCGTGACCTCCACCTCGCGGTTCAGGTCGCGCCGGTTGATCTGGTTGGGCCCGAAGCCCGGGCTGAGCGTGGCCACCTGCGTGAGCCGCACGATGCGGGTGCTGCCGTCGGGGTTCGTGCCGGCGGCCAGCCCCAGGCGCGCCAGGTCCTCGAGCTTCTCGCGGCTCTCCGGGTGCAGCCGCACGCGGATGTCGGCGGTCTGGTCGGCGCCCGCGCGCCACTGGCCCACCGTGTCGCCAGCCACGAGCGTGCGCAGGGTGCCCGTCACCGCGCCCACCGACAGGCCCGCATCGGCGGCCGCGTCGCGCTTCACGACGACGCTCACCACCGGCTTGCTCGGCTTCATGCTCGTGTCCAGGTCGATGAGCCCGGGCACCTCGCGCATGCGGGAGGTGAGCTGGTCGGTCAGCCGCTGCAGTTCTTTCAGGTCCGGCCCCTGGATCGACAGCGAGATCGGCTTGGCCCCGCTCACGCCGTCAAGCAGGCCCACGTGCGTGACGGTGATGCCCGGCACCGAGGCCAGGCGCTCGCGCAGCACGGCCGAGAGCTGGTCTACGTTGCGGGTGCGGTCCTTGCGGTCCACCAGCCGCACGTACACGGCCGCGTAGTTGCGCCCGAGCGATTGCCCGGTGTTGATCGTGGCCAGGGTGTAGCGCACCTCGGGCAGCTCGCGCAGGATCGCGTCGACCTGCCGCGCGCGCGCCTCCGTCACCTCGATGGGCGAGCCCACCGGGGTGTAGAAGTTCACCGTCGTCTCGGAGTAGTCGGCCTTGGGCACGAACTCGGTGCCCACGGAGCGCACCAGTGCCAGGCTTGCCACCAGCGTGGCCAGCGCCACGGCGAGCGTCGTCCAGGGCCGCGCCAGCGACGCACGCAGCACCGCCACGTAGCCCTCGCCCAGGCGGTGCTGCGCGCGGTCGAAGGCGTGCGTGACGCGCCCGAGCGTGTGGTCGTACAGGCCCTTGGGCACGAAGGGGCGGCCCTCGCGGTCGATGGCCGGGTCGTGCCACACCGAGCTCAGCATCGGGTCGAGCGTGAAGCTCACGAACATCGAGATCAGCACCGCCGCCACGATCGTCAGGCCGAACTCGTGGAAGAACTTGCCGATGATCCCGCCCATGAAGCCGATGGGCAGGAACACGGCGACGATGGACAGCGTCGTGGCCAGCACCGCCAGCCCGATCTCCTGCGTGCCGTCGAGCGAGGCCTGGTGCGGGGTCTTGCCCATCTGCACGTGGCGCACGATGTTCTCGCGCACCACGATCGCGTCGTCGATCAGCAGCCCCACGCACAGGCTCATGGCCATCAGCGTGACCATGTTCACCGAGAACCCGAGCGCGTACATCACCATGAAGGTGCCCACGAGCGCGATGGGCAGCGTCAGGCCGGTGATGACGGTGGAGCGCCACGAGTTCAGGAACAGGAAGACGATCAGGATCGTCAGCGCCGCGCCCTCGATGAGCGTGCGCTGGACGTTGGTCACCGCCACGCGGATCGGGCGCGAGTTGTCGCGCACCACCTCGGCCTTCACGCCTGCGGGCAGCTCGCCCTCGAGCGCCATGGCCGCGCGCATCAGCCCATCCACCACCTCGATGGTGTTTTCGCCCTGGCTCTTGAGCACGTCCAGCGCCAGCATGCGCTGGCCGTTGAAGAGGGCAAGCGTCTCCACCTCCTCGGGGCCGTCGACCACGTCGGCCACCTGCCAGAGCTTGACCGGCTGCAGGCCGGGCCCGCGCCGCGCCACCACGATATCGCGCAGCTCGCGCGGGTCGGCCACCGCGGCATCGATCTGCACCACGCGCTCGGACTCGCGCGAGCGCAGCGCGCCGGCGGGCAGGTCGCGGTTTTCCGTGCGCAGCGCCGAGGCCACCTGCTCGGCCGTGACGCCGAAGGCCTCGAGCCTGGCCGGCCGCAGGTAGACGTTGACCTCGCGCTTGCGGCTGCCCACGAGCGTGACCGAGCCCACCCCGCGCACGTTCTCCAGGCGCTTCTTCACGAGGCGCTCGGCCACGTCAGCGAGCTCGGTGGCCGAGCGCGAGCTGTCAGGCGAGGTCAGCGCCAGCGTGAACACCGGCCGCGAGGCCGGGTCGAAGCGCTGCACGCGCGACTCCTTGACCTCCGGGCGGAAGAGCGGGCGCACCAGCGCGAGCTTCTCGCGCACGTCGTCGGCGGCCTTGCGGCTGTCCATGCTCAGGTCGAACTGCACGATCACCACCGACACGCCCTCGTAGCTTCGCGAGAAGAGCTGGTTGATGCCGGCGATGGTGTTGAGCCCCTCTTCGACGCGCTTGGTGACCTCGATCTCGACGATCTCGGGCGAGGCGCCGGGGTAGTCGGTGGAGACGACGACCGTGGGGAACTCGATGTTGGGGAACTGGTCGACCTTCAGCCGCTGCACGCCCACGATGCCGAGCACCATCAAGGCAAGCATCACCATCACGGCCATCACCGGGTTGGCGATCGAGACGCGGGTGAACCACATGGGGCGGCCTGCTAGGTCGGTGCCGGCTGCAGGCGTGCCGGCACGGGGAGGGGTGCGCGAAGGGAGGTCACTCGGCCGGGTTCCAGGCCGCTCAGGGCTTGCCAGGTGCCATGCGCCACAAGCTGCCTTCGGGCACCGCGCCGGCGCTGTCTGCCAGCAGCCTGTCGCCCGCGGCGAGACCCTGCGTCACCTCGACCCAGGCTGACCCGTCGACCTCGGCCCGCACGCCCAGCGCCACCGTGCGCGCCGTCACGCGGTCGCCTTCGAGCCGCAGCACGTAGGGCCGTGGCCGGTCGGTGCGCACCGCCGAGACCGGCACGGCCAGCGCGCGCCGTCGCTCCACCTCGATGCGGCCGGTGGCAAAGAGCCCCTGGCGCAGGGCGGGGTGCGGCTGCAGCGCAAGGTACACCGGCACCGTGCGCGAGCCGGGCTGCGCGCTGGGGTTGATGCGCGCCACCTGCGCGCGCACGGGCTCGGTCAGGCCCTCCACCTGCAGCCGGGCCGGACGGCCCACGCGCAGCGCGGCCACGTCCTGGGGTGCAAGGGCCGCCTCGAGCTCCAGGCGGGAGAGGTCCACGATCTCCAGGATGCGCGCGTCCACCCCCACCCGCTCGCCGGGTTGGGCCAGGCGCTGCGCCACGAGGCCCGAGATCGGCGCGGTGAGCACGGCGTCGGCGCGCGCCTTGCGCGCGATGTCCACCGCCGCCGAGGCACTGGCCACGGAGGCCTGCGCGGCGGCGTCGTTGCTGATCGCGCTCTCGAGGGCCGTGGCGGAGATGAAGCCCTGGCCGACGAGTGCCCGGTTGTTGGCCAGCGTGCGCTGCGCGATCTCGGCTTGCGCACGTGCCGAGGCCAGCTGCTGCTCCGACTGGCGCAGGCGCAGCTCGAGCTCCTGCGCGTCCTGCTCCACGAGCACCTGGCCGGCCTTCACGGCATCGCCCTCGCGCACCGTCAGGCGCACGATCTCGCCGGCCACGCGGGCTTTGACGAGCGCGGTGCTGACCGCGCGCACCGAACCTGACAGCTCGACGCCCACGGAGAGCTCGCGCGGCTCGGCGGCCTGGATGTCGGTGGCGTTGAACTCGAGCACCGGGCCCGAGCGCGCGGCTGCGCCGGAGGCCGCCCCAGCCGGCCCGGCGGCGCGCCCGGCCGGCGCATCCGCAGCCAGCCCCTTGCGGGCCTGCCAGCCTTCCCATCCGGCCCAGGCCAGCCCGAGCAGGGCGGCTGCCGCGAGCAGCCACTTCGTCGTACGTGTCATCGATTCACCTTGCCCCGATTATCATGCGCGCCTTCGCGAGGGTGCGGCCGGGAGTTCGACAGTGGATTGGGTGGTGCTCGTCAAGGCTGCGGTGATGGGCATCGTCGAGGGGCTCACCGAGTTCCTGCCGATCTCCTCCACGGGCCATCTGATCCTGGCGGCGTCGCTGCTGGACTTCACCGGCGAGAAGGTCAAGGTCTTCGAGATCGCGATCCAGACCGGCGCCATGTTCGCCGTGATCTGGGAGTACCGAGAGCGCCTCGGGCGCACCGTGCGCGGCATCGGCCACGATCCGGTCGCCCAGCGCTTTGCGCGCAACCTGCTGATCGCCTTCCTGCCCGCGGTCGTGTTCGGCCTGGCGGTGGGCAAGGCGATCAAGTCGAGCCTCTTCCATCCCGTGCCCGTGGCGCTCGCCTTCGTCGTGGGTGGCATCGTGATCCTGTGGGTGGAGAGCCGCCACCGCCGTGCCTTCGGCGAGCGTGACCTCGAAGGCACGCGCCGCGCGCGCGTCGAGACGGTCGACGACATGACGGCGCTCGATGCGCTCAAGGTCGGCTTCGTGCAGTGCCTGGCCCTGATCCCGGGCACGAGCCGCTCGGGCGCCACCATCATCGGCGCGATGATCTTCGGCTTCTCGCGCCGCTGCGCCACCGAGTTCAGCTTCTACCTCGGCATCCCCACCCTGATGGGTGCCGGCGCGTATTCGGTGTGGAAGGAGCGCCACGCGCTCGAGTGGTCGGACGCGCCGATGTTCGCGGTGGGCCTCGTCTTCGCCTTCGCCAGCGCGCTCGTGTGCATCCGCTGGCTGATCCGCTACGTGTCCACGCACGACTTCACCGTTTTCGCCTGGTATCGCATCATCTTTGGCGGCATCGTGCTGCTGACGGCCTGGGGCGGGTGGGTGCAGTGGAAGGCCTGAGCGCGCCGCGGCGCCCGATCCGCAGCTTCGTCATGCGCGGCGGGCGCATCGGCCCGGGCCAGCAGCGTGCGCTCGCCGAACTGGGCCCGCGCTTCGTGCTGCCTTACCAGCCGCAGCCGCTGGACCTGGTTCAGGCCTTTGGCCGGCGCGCGCCCTGCGTGCTCGAGATCGGCTTCGGCATGGGCGACGCCACGGCGCGCATCGCAGCCGCCCACCCTCACACCGACTACCTGGGCGTGGAGGTGCACGTGCCGGGCGTGGGGGCGCTGCTCAAGCGCATCGGCGAGCAGGGCCTGGCCAACCTGCGCATCGTGCAGCACGATGCGGTGGAGGTGCTGCGCGACATGGTCGAGCCCGGCACCCTGGCGGCCGTGCACGTGTACTTCCCCGATCCCTGGCACAAGCTGCGCCATCACAAGCGCCGCCTGATCCAGCCGCCCATGGTGGCGCTGGTGGCCAGCCGGCTCGCCCCTGGTGGCCTCCTGCATTGCGCCACCGACTGGGAGCCCTACGCCCAGCAGATGCTGGAAGTGCTGCAGGCCGAGCCGCTGCTGCGCCCCGCCTCTGCCCATCCGCCTGGGGCGGACGGCTTCGCGCCACGACCACCCTGGCGCCCGCCCACGAAGTTCGAGCAGCGCGGGCTGCGCCTCGGCCACCCCGTGCGGGACTTGCTGTTCGAGCGCGCGCAGCCCTGAGCCCGTGCCCTAGCTAGCGCTCCGCGGCCCAGATCGCAACGCGGTTGCGCCCGCCGTGCTTGGCCTCGTAGAGCGCGGTGTCGGCGGCTTGCAGCAGCGTGTGGATCTCCTCGGCCCGCACGCTGTCCAGTCCGGTCACGCCCACGCTGACTGTCACGGCCAGGGCGGGGCCGTCCAGCTCGGGGCCGAGAGCCACGGGCAGGCTGGAGGTGACCAGGCGCAGCTTCTCGGCCACCTCCACGGCCTGCGCCAGGGTGGTGTTGGGCAGCAGCACCAGGAACTCCTCGCCGCCGAGCCTGGCGCTCAGGTCGGAGGCGCGCACCTGGCGCTGCCAGCGCCGCGCCAGCTCCCGCAGGACAGCGTCGCCCGCGGCGTGCCCGTGGGTGTCGTTGACGAGCTTGAAATGGTCCAGGTCGAGCATCAGCAGCGCTGTGGGCTGGTCGAAGCTGCGGGTTGGCTCGAGCGCGTGGCTGGCGAAACGGTCGAAGCCGCGTCGGTTGGCCAGGCCCGTGAGGGCGTCGGTGTTGGCTTCGGTCAGGAGCGTGCGGTTCAGCGCCGCCAGATCGAGTCGCTGGCGACGCTCGAAGTCGAGCTTTTCGGCCAGCACCATGGCGTCCTGGATGTCGGTGTAGAGCGCCACCATCCGCGTCACCCGTCCCCAGGCGTCGGTGAAGGGCACGATCGTCGAGCTCACCCAGAAGAGCGAGCCGTTCTTGGCGCGGTTGCGAAAGATCCCCTTCCAGATGGTGCCGCCCTTCACCGTAGCCCACAGCCGGGTGTAGAACTCCGGCGGGTGGTGGCCGGAGCTGAAGACGCGGTGGTTGCGCCCCAGCAGCTCGGCCTCGGTGTAGCCGGTGTGCAGCAGGTAGGCCGGGTTCACGGCCACGATGTCGCCATCCGGCGTCGACTCGCTGACCATCACATGGGCGCCGAGCGCGCGCATCTGGTTGCGCAGCTCGGTCTGCGCCCCTTCGAAGCGCAGATAGGCTCGCACCTGCAGCGAGATGGCCACCAGGAGCAGCAGCGAGGCTCCCAGCGCGAGGGCGCCCATGCGCAGCTGCTGCGGCCGCTGGGTGGCCCACAGGCTCGCACGGTCGGCGCTCACCGTGAGCACCGCCGGGTGGACGCTGCTGGCGCGGTAGACCACGGTCAGCCGATCACCCTGGCCAAAGTCGAAGCGGCCCCGGTCGCCTGCCTGCAAGGCCTGCACGAGACGCGCGCCCATGCCCACGGGTTCAGGCCATTCGGGGCGGTCTCGCACGATGCGCGCGCCCTGGTAGCTGTGCAGGGCAACCTCGATGCTCGGCTCCTCGTTCACGCGTGACCAGAAGTTGGCGTAGAACTCCGGGTTGACCGCTGCCAGCCAGTGGTACACGCGGCCCTCCATCAGCACGTCCAGCGTGGCCAGCCACAGCTGCACGTCCTCCGCGGCGCGGCCTGCCGCCAGGCCCGACAGGTCGCGGTAGGGGTGCGCGCCGCCCAGCATGAGCTCAGGCGCCTCGGGCTGGCGGGTGTGGGGCGGCAGCACCTGAGCCGGCAGCTTGAGGCCCAGGTGCGCGGGGTTGGAGCTGGCGACCACACGGTCCTGGTCGTCCACCAGCGAGACGCTGCGCAGGAGCGGATCGCCCGCGATCAGCTCGGCCAGCCGCGCCGCGCCGAGCTGCCCGCTGCGCAGCGTCGCCGGGCTCGTCAGCGCGGCCAGCGAGCCCAGGCGCGCCTTCACGGCGTCGAGCGTGCGCGAGGCGTGGTCTTCCAGCAGCACCACCTCGCTGTCGAGGCGGGCCTGCAGCGCTTCTTCGGCGCCACTGCGCAGCACGTGCCAGCTGTATCCGAAGACGGCCCAGATCAGCGCCAGACCCAGCACGAGCAGCGTCGCGAAGAAGCGTCGGACCCGACGCGGGTCGGGCACGAACGGCCCGACACGCAGCGGCCCGGCCGAGGTCGCCGCTGGCGGGCCTCCCGAGGCCTGTGCAACCGTTTCGGTCATTCGCGGGCGATGATCGGCAGGAGGTCGTGCCGCCGTGCCGCCTGCTCGAGGCGGCCATCCTGGCGGATGGCACGCACGAAGGCGTTCACGCGTTCGAGCCAGGCAGCCTCGCCCTTGGGCAGTGCGTAGGCGTAATCGGTGAGCTGCACCACCTGTTGCGGCGCAACCAGCCTGGCCCAATCGGTCGTGGCCAGCATGCGCCGGCTGTAGGGGTAGTCGGTGATGAAGGCGTCTGCGCGCCCCGACTCGACCTCCTGCTCGCGCTCGCCCGGGCGGCTCACGATCCGCAACTCGGCCCGCTTGAGCACGCGTGCCATCAACGGCTCCATCACCGTTGCCCTTTGCACGACGATGACGCGACCGGGGCGGTCGAGGTCGTCCCAGGTGCGGATCGTGCGGTTGGCGCGGGTGGTGATGGCATAGACATCACTGCGCAGGTAGGGCAGCGAGAAGGCCACCCGATCGGCGCGAGCCGCCGTGACGCCCACCCCCATCATGGCCAGGTGGCAGTGCCGGCCCGCCACGTCGTCGAGGACGCGGCTGAAGTCGGTGTCCACCGTCTCGAGCCGCACGCCCAGGTCAGCGGCCAGCGCCTGAGAAAGGTCCACGTCCAGGCCTTGCAGCGTGCCCGTGCGGCGGTTGCGGTAGCTGATGCCGTAGTATTCGGGCCACATGCACACCCGCAGCCGACCCTCCTGGCGGATCTGGTCGAGCATCGTTCCCGCTGCTGCCGGGGTGGGTGCCCCGACGGCCGGCGAGGCCTCGGCCGTGGTCGCGCCGCCGAGCCCCATCCAGGCCACCCACGCGCAGGCAAAACCGGCGCCCAGCATCCGCCGGGCGCGCGCTCGCGGCAGAGGCCTGGGCGCAGCGGCGGTTGCGGTTGCAGGTGCGGTTGCAGGGGCGGGCAGCATGTCGTGGAGGGCAGCGCTGGCGCTGGCCTAGCCTGCACCGGGGGCTAGAATACGGGGAAGGCGGGTGTAGTTCAATG